>DATDFH010000662.1:0-2019 GCA_036522715.1 Verrucomicrobiia bacterium | reverse complement strand
GGAACGGCCCGCGCTCCAAAATGAGGATGCGCTTGCCGGAGGGCGCGAGACGGTTGAGCAACGCGCCGCCGCCTGCGCCAGTGCCAATGATGATGATGTCGAAATGGTCGTTCATAACCGTGGAGTTGGTCGAACGACTTGCGAACTCCTTACAAGGAATTCACCGCAGTCTTGGCCGTGGGCGCAACGGGCTCGACAATCCTCACCTCACCCGGATGCCCGCAGAAGATGCAACGTTGCTTGGCGCCGTGCTGAAGCTTCGGACACGCGTGGGGACAGGAATGCGTCGTGAGCAAATAGACTTGGGCTGCGAGCAACATGCCGAGCACGGGAGCGGTAAAGTAAACCCAGCCGCTTGTCCAGATGCCGCTGGGCCACGCGGACGCGACGGTGCGCGCGGGATTGATGCTCATGCCGGAAAGCGGCGCTTCGAAAGTGATGTAGAGGAACACCAGCACTCCCGCGAACAGCCCGGTGAAGCGCGCAAGTCGCGGTATGTTGGTGACCAGGAGCACCATGAACATCATGCCGCACGCGATGATCACTTCCGCCGCAAAGGCGACGCCCGCGCCCGCCGGTCCTGGCACGGTGACTACGTAGCTCACCGACGGATGCGCAATAACTTCACCGAGCAGAAGTTTCGACATCAACACGCCAACGGTTCCACCTAGTATTTGCGCGATGATGTAGAAGAGCGCGTCCCAGGGTTTCACTTTGCCGAGACGCAGGAAAGTGACCGTCGTCGCGGGATTCATGTGCGCGCCGGATTGCTGGCCCCACGGCGAGTAGATCAAGCCAACTGCGGTCAAACCCATCGCGAGACCAATGAGCGCACGTCGCACGTCGCCATTCGGAACCGCTGCATGGGCAGGCGAGCCGGGATACTCAAGCAGCGCGGTGAACAGTGCCGCTGAGATCATGAACATCCCGAGGGCCGCCGCCTCCATCAGGTATTCCGGCCAGTGCTGGCGCAGCGCGGGAATCATACACCAGCCAGCGCGGGCTCATCAGCGCGCCGTCGCGTCGCTGTTGTTTGCGGTTTCGCTGCGGCGGGCGCCGGAGATTCGCGACGCGGTTGTAGCAATTTCGCCACGAGCCCGGTCCAGCCGGTTTGGTGCGAGGCGCCCACGCCGCGGCCGTTGTCGCCGTGGAAATATTCGTGGAAGAGCACGTGGTCCTTGAAGTGCGGATCGGTCGCGAGCTTCGGATGATACTTGAGCACCGGGCGCTGGCCGTCGTCGCCTTTCAGGAAGACGCGCGTGAGGCGGCGGGAGAGTTCGTCGGCGACTTCGTTGATCGTCACGAACTGGCCGGAGCCGGTGGGGCACTCGACCTTGAAATCATCGCCGTAATAGTGGTGGAATTTTTGCAGCGACTCGATGATGAGGAAGTTCACCGGCATCCAGATTGGCCCGCGCCAGTTGGAGTTGCCTCCGAACAGGCCGGAGTTCGACTCGGCGGGCTGGTAGCTCACGCTCATCGTGTTCCCGTTGGCGTGGAACTCATACGGATGCTCCAAGTGATGCCGCGAGATGGCGCGCACGCCGAAGTCGGAGAGGAACTCCGTCTCGTCGAGCAGTCGCTTGAGCAGCGCCTTCATTCGGTGGCCACGCAGCAGCGAAAGCAGGTGGCGATGCTTCATTCCCGGCTCCTCCCAGCGTGAGACCAGCTTGGCGAGGTCGGGGCGGTAGTTGAGGAACCACTCCAGGCGCTCGTGAAACTCCGGCAGCGCCTCCAACAAGTCGTGCTCCAGCGTCTCGACGGCGAAGAGCGGGATGAGTCCAACCATCGAGCGCACCTTGAGCGGCACCGTCCGGCCGTCGGGCAGATTCAGCACGTCGTAGTAAAACTGGTCCTTCTCGTTCCACAGGCCGATGCCTTCGTCGCCGATGTTGTTCATCGCCTCGACGATGTGGAGGAAATGCTCGAAGAACTTCGTCGCAATGTCCTCGTAAACCTTGTTGTGTTTCGCAAGTTCGAGCGCGATGCGCATGAGGTTGAGCGAATACATCGCCACCC
>DATDFH010000661.1:0-7074 GCA_036522715.1 Verrucomicrobiia bacterium | reverse complement strand
CCGCCGATCGCCTTGGGACACGCACTTTCGATTGCGATCGTGGTGGCCGCGCTGGCGCTGGCTCAGGCGGGTCTTTCGCGCTCGATGCTCAAGGCGGTTTGTGCCGCATCGCTGCTGGGCATCGGCCTGATGCGGCTGTGGCGCGCACGGCATCCGCGCTGGGTTGGGATGCGCGTGGGTTTCCGCGACCTGACGTGGTGGTCTTTCCTGATGGCGTCGGCGCACGGCGCCGGGCTGATGTTGCTGCCGGTGCTGCTCTATCAGTCCGGGGGGCCGCGCATGATGGCCGCGCTGCATCCGTCTGCGCCTGTGGCCATCGATCCGTTCTGCAGTGCCGCGCTGGCGCCGTTCAACAGTGTCACGACGCTTTTCGGCGCCGTGGGTGTTCACACGCTCGGGCACCTCGTGGTTGCGGCCGCAGTGGCCGTCGTGGTTTACGAGAAGCTCGGACTCGCGCTGCTGCGCCGGGCGTGGTTCAACGTCGATGTGCTTTGGGCCTCCGCGCTGCTGGCGACGGGGCTGTTGATCTTGCTTCTGTGAAGACCACGACGGGGGAGGCTCGAACAAGTTAGCAAACTAGAATGCGGGAGCTCAAAGCAAGGCTCCTCCCGTCGGCACCCACGATCAGATGCCTTCACGCCGTCCGCTCGACAAATCCAGCCGCCCTGCGAATCATCCCGCGTCGTGACGCCCGCTTCATCCAGTTTCCCGCGCGCGCCGCGCTGGGGCCGCGAGCTTGCGGCGCAATGGTTCGCCTCCGCGGGAGCGAGCTATTGGCTCACGCGCTTCGTTCTGTTGAGGCTGCTGGGCCTGGTTTACTTCGTCGCGTTCCTCGTCGCAGCTCGGCAGAACGCGGCGTTGATCGGCCGCAATGGATTGTTGCCTGCCGAGCCTTACCTCAATGCGGTGGCCGATCACTTCGGCTCGCGCTTCGACGGGTTTCTCCAGATGCCCAGCGTGTTCTGGTTTGGCATTTCGGACAACGGGCTTTCAGTCGTCGCGTGGAGCGGCGTGGTGCTCTCCGCGATTGTCCTTTGTGGCTACGCGAACGCGGTCCTGCTCGCGGTGCTGTGGGCGCTTTACATGTCCTTCGTCCACGTGGGGCAGCTCTGGTATTCGTACGGGTGGGAGATTCAGCTTTTGGAGACGGGCTTCCTTGCGATCTTCCTGTGCCCGCTGCTCGACGGACGGCCGTTCCCGCGGCGCGCGCCGCCGGCGGTAGTGTTTTGGCTCTATCGCTGGATGATTTTCCGCATCATGATCGGCGCGGGGCTTATCAAGTTGCGCGGCGATCCGTGCTGGCGCGACCTCACCTGCCTCTACTTCCACTACGAGACGCAGCCGATCCCGAACCCGCTGAGCTGGTGGCTGCACTTCCGGCCACATTGGTTCCACCAGTTCGGCACGCTGTGGAACCACGTCGTCGAACTGGTCGTGCCGTGGTTTGCGTTTTGGGGTCGGCGCGGGGCAGGGGAGGGATGGTGGGTCGCACTCCGCAATCCGCGCCATGTCGCCGGGCTGTCGCTCGCGAGTTTTCAAGTCGTGCTCATCCTCAGCGGCAACCTCTCCTTCCTCAACTGGCTCACGATCGTCCCCTGCCTGGCGTGCTTCGATGATTCCTTTTGGTGCCGCGTGCTGCCGCGTTTCCTCATCGACCGCGCGGAACGGGCGGCGGCGGCGCCCCAGCCGTCACGCGCCATGAACGTCGCCGCGCTCGCCATCGCTGTGGTGGTCGCGTTCCTCAGCATCGACCCGGTGGTGAATTTGTTTTCACAGCGCCAGATCATGAACACGTCGTTCAACCGGCTGCATCTCGTGAACACCTACGGCGCGTTCGGCTCGGTCGGACGCGTCCGCAACGAAATCGTCTTCGAGGGCACGAGCGACGCTGCGATCACCGGGCAGACGCAGTGGATGGAATACGAGTTCAAGGCCAAGCCCGGCGACGTGCGCCGCCGACCGGCGCTCATCGCGCCGTACCAGAGCCGCATCGACTGGCAGATCTGGTTCGCCGCGATGGCCACGCCGAACGACTATCCATGGACGGCGCACTTCGTCTGGAAGCTTCTTCACAACGACGCTGCCACGCTTGGTCTGATCGCAAACAACCCGTTCCCCGCCGCGCCGCCGCGACACGTGCGCGCGATGCTCTACCGCTACGAATTCGCGCCGCCCGGCGATCCCAGCGGCGCGTGGTGGAAGCGCACGCCGGTTGGTCTCTGGCTCCCGCCGTTCTCGACTGACAACCCCGAACTGCTCCGCTTCCTCTCAGCGCACGGCTGGTTACGCACTGATGAATTGGTTCCGCTGAAGCGCCCATGACGGATCAACGCGAGGCCGGGTTTGACTTCGCCCGCCGCTTCCGTAGCGTCCGGCGGCATCGCGCCTGCGCCCAGATGAAACACGCGTCCACGTTCCTTGTCCTAAGTCTTGTCATGATCAGTTGCTCGACCATGCCCGCCCGCAAACCGGTGCAGCCGCCCGTCGCGAAAAAGATTCCCAAGGTCGATGTCCTCCACGGTGACCGGCGCGTGGATGATTACTTCTGGCTGCGCGAGAAAACCAATCCCGCGGTGATGAAATACCTCCGCGCGGAGAACGCCTACACCGACGCGGTGATGAAACCGACGGAGAAGTTCCAAGGCGCGCTCTACAAGGAGATGCTCGCGCACATCAAGGAAACCGACTTCTCGGTGCCGGTCCGTTACCGCGGCTGGTGGTATTACTCGCGCACGGAGAAGGGGAAGCAGTATCCAATTCACTGCCGCAAGCGCGGAAGCCTCGACGCGCCGGAGGAAGTCATCCTCGACTTGAACCAGCTCGCGCGCGGGAAAAAATTCCTCGCCGTCGCAGCGTTTGAAGTTAGCGACGACGGCAACCTGCTGGCCTACTCGCTCGACTTCACCGGCTTCCGTGACTACACGCTCTTCACGAAGGACCTGCGCACCGGCAAGGTCGGCGTCGAGAAGATTCCCAAGACCGGCACGGTCGCGTGGGCCGCCGACAACCGGACTCTGTTTTACACCGTCGAGGATGAGGCCAAGCGCCAGTATCGACTCTATCGCCATCGGCTCGGCCAGGTGAACGACGAATTGATCTTCGAGGAGAAGGACGAACTCTACGACATCGCCGTCGCCCGCTCGCGCAGCAAGGAGTTCCTCTTCCTCGACTCGACGAGCAAGACCACAACGGAGGTGCGTTACCTCGGCGCGTCGCAGCCCGAGGCGGCGTGGAAGATCATCGCGCCGCGCCAGCACGAGCACGAGTACGACGTGGACCATCACGGCGACACGTTTTACATCCGGTCGAACAAAGGCGGGCGCAACTTCGGCCTCTACACGGCGCCGGTGGCGAAGCCGGGATCAGACAAGTGGACGGTGCTCATCCCGCATCGCACGAATGTGATGATCGAGGGCGTGGAACTCTTCGCCAGCCACTACGTCGTGTTGGAGCGCGAGAACGCGTTGCCGCGCGTGACGATCACCGACCTCAACTCGGGCAAGTCGCAGCGCATCCAGTTCGACGAGCCGGCGTATGAAGTCGAGCCGGAGAACAACCCTGAGTGGGAGACGGGCACGTTCCGCTACGCCTATCAGTCCTTCGTCACGCCGAAGTCGGTGTTCGATTTTGACTTGAAGACGCGCCAGTCGAAGCTGCTCAAACGGATCGAGGTGCCCGGTTACGACGCGGCGCAGTATCAAAGCGAGCGCATCTTTGCCACGGCGAAGGACGGCACCCGCGTTCCCATCTCGCTCGTTTACCGGAAGGGATTCAAACGCGACGGCGCCGCGCCGCTGCTGCTCGATGGCTACGGTTCTTACGGCATCGTCAACGACGTGCGCTTCTCGTCGAGCCGGCTGGCATTGCTTGACCGCGGGGTCGTCTTCGCCCAGGCGCACATCCGCGGCGGCGGCGAACTCGGCAAGGTGTGGCACGACCAGGGCCGGATGATGAACAAGAAAAACACGTTCGCCGACTTCATCGCTGCGGCGGATTTCCTCGTGCGGCAGAAGTATTGCGCACGCGAGCGGCTCGTCATCACCGGGGGCAGCGCGGGCGGCCTGCTCATGGGCGCGGTGTTGAATCTGCGCCCCGATCTTTGCAAGGCTGTGATGACGCGCGTGCCGTTCGTCGATGTGATCAACACGATGCTCGACGAGACACTCCCGCTGACCGTGAGCGAGTTCGAAGAGTGGGGTAACCCGAAGAAGAAGTCCGAGTACGATTACATGCGGAGCTACAGTCCCTACGACAACGTCCGCGCCGCTGCGTATCCGTCGATGCTCGTGAAGACTTCGATCAACGACAGCCAGGTGATGTATTGGGAGCCGACGAAATACGTGGCGAAACTGCGCGCGCTCAAGTCCGACACCAATCCGCTGCTCTACCACATCAACCTCAGCGCCGGCCACGGCGGCTCGTCCGGTCGCTATGATTATCTGAAGGAAACCGCGTTCGACTACGCCTTCATACTCGGCCAGGTCGGCATCACGGAATAGCTGTGCAAGTTTCGGAGTCAGTCCAATGCCCGTTCTGCGGCCAGCGCTGCGAACTGGTGATTGACACGAGCATCGCGTCGCAACGTTTCACCACCGACTGTGAAGTGTGCTGCCGACCGTTCGAGGTCTTTGCCGAGTGCGAGCCGGGGGAAATTCTGAGCTTGGACGTGGTGGGCAATTGACCGAAGCTGCGCCGCGATGAAACCAGAATGTGTCTTGTGGACTTACGCGGTGCTGCTTGTCGTGGGCGGCTTGATCGGCTTCCTCAAAGCGGGCAGCAAGATTTCGCTCATCATGTCGCTGGCTTTCGCGACGCCGATTGCGCTGGAAGCCGCGGGCGTGCTCCACGTGAAGCATCTCGCGGACATTCTGATCGGCGTGCTGCTCGTATACTTCGCCATGAAGTTCGCGAAAGGGAAGAAGTTCATGCCCGCCGGTCTGATGGTCATTGCATCCGCCGCGGCGCTGGTGCTGCGGCTTCTCGTATTGAAATAGCTCCGCGCCGGGTCTTCCTTCCTTTCCGTGGCTGAACGTTCGCTGCCCATCTGGGAAATCCACGCCGACATTGTCGGCAATCTGACCGAGGGCAACCGCCTCGTGCTCGTCGCGCCCACCGGCTCGGGCAAGACCACGCAGGTGCCGCAGATGCTGCTCGACGCGGGCTTGGCCGGCGACAAACGCATCGTCGTCCTCCAACCGCGGCGTGTCGCTGCCCGTTCGGTTGCGGCGCGCGTCGCGTGGGAGCGCAAGTGCAAGCTCGGCGAGGAGGTCGGCTACCAGATTCGTTTCGATGACCAGACCGGCCTCGGCACGCGCATCTGTTTCGTGACGGAAGGCATTCTCCTGCGTTGGCTCCAGGACGATCCGGCGTTGAGCAACATTGGCATCCTGCTCTTCGACGAGTTCCACGAGCGCAACCTGCTCAGCGACGTCGCACTCGCACTGGCGAAACATTTGCAGGACGGCCGCCGGCCCGATCTGAAGCTGGCCGTCATGTCCGCCACGCTCGATGCCGAAGCGGTCGCGGAGTATCTCGATGACTGCCCGGTCTCCACCTCCGAAGGCCGGATGTTCCCGGTCGAAATCCAGTGGCTCGAGTACGGCGATCGCCGGCCCGCGAGCGAGCAGGCGGCCGACACGGTCGAACGCGTCGTCAACTCCGGCGCGCCCGGCGACGTGTTGGTGTTCATGCCCGGCATGGGTGAGATCAACGCGACGATCAACGCCCTGCGCGCTGCGCGCTTGAGTGAGCGCGTTGCCTTCGTCCCGTTGCACGGCGATCTGCTGCCGGAACAACAGGACCTCGCCTTCACGCCGAACGAACTGCGCAAGATCGTCGTCGCCACGAACGTCGCGGAAACCTCCGTCACCATCGACGGAATCCGGCACGTCGTGGACAGTGGCCAGGCGCGCATTGCACGTTACGATGCCGATCATGGCATCAGCACGTTGTTCATCGAGGAGATCAGCCGCGCGTCGGCCGAGCAGCGCAAGGGCAGGGCAGGGCGCACGGCGCCGGGCACTTGCTGGCGGCTGTGGACCGAGAGCGGCCACCTGAACCGCCCGGAGAAGAACACGCCGGAGATTCAACGCGCCGACCTCGCTGAGGTGGTGTTGCTCCTGCACTCGCTCGGCATCAAGCGCGCGGCAGAGTTTGACTGGCTCGACAAGCCGGACGCGCAGTCGGTGGAGCGCGCGGAAAATCTATTGCGAACGCTGGGCGCACTCAAGCCGGCGCAAGAGTCCGACGCTCCGGTTCCCCTCGCCCCGGCCCTCTCCCAAGGGGAGAGGGAGAATCGCAGCCAGTCTGTCGGCAAATCGAGCGACCTCACACTCATCGGCCGACGCATGTTGCGCCTGCCGATGCACCCACGCTATTCGCGGATGCTGGTCGAGGCGGCGAAACACGATTGCGTGCCGGCGGCGGCATTGTGCGCGGCGTTGGTGAGCGGGCGCGATTTGCTGATGCGCGTGGGCCGCGATGACCGGCACGTCGCCGAGGCGCGTGAGGTGTTTGAAGCGAGCGGCGATTCGGATTTCTACACGCTGATGCGCGCGTTCCAGTTCGCGAAGAACAACAACTTCAGCGTCGAAGCGTGCCGCCGCTTCGCGATCAACGCCAAGGTCGCGCGCGAGGTGGAGCAGACCTTTCAGCAAATCCTCGAGATCGCGCGGCGCGAAAAACTGGTGGCGCGCCGAGAGGCGACGAACGAGCCGGAGACGGACGCAACCGCGAAAACTCAAAATGCTGCCGACCCGCTGCTCAAGTGCATCACCGCCGGGTTTATCGACCAACTCGCCCGCCGGCGCGACAAGGGCACGCTCGAATGCGATCTCACCGAGGGCCGCACCGGGACGTTGATGCGCGAGAGCGTCGTGCAGGAAAGCGATCTCCTTGTCGCGGCGACCATCCGGCAAGTGGAGACCGCATTGCGTCCGCTCACGTTGCTCGGCATGGCGACGGCGGTGAAGCGCGAATGGATCGAGGAAATCTTCGGCGATCAGATTGTCGTGACCGTCGAGCACATCTTCGATCGCGGGCTGAAACGGCTGGCGGCGTTGAAGCTCACGCGCT
>DATDFH010000660.1:0-2989 GCA_036522715.1 Verrucomicrobiia bacterium | reverse complement strand
CATCCTCCGCCACGACCGCCACGTGAACAAAAAGGCTTCCCCCGCCAGCATGGAGGCCCGGCTCGCGTGCAAGGGATGAGATGATACTCTGCTGGCATCTTGGCCATATGCCACCGCGGACAAACTGCGTTTGAACCGGTTTCTCGCCGAGGAAGTGGACGCGGAGGGCGACATTGCTCCTCTCGAACACGGCCGGACATATTCCGTTTCGACACCCGTGTTTGAGCCAGGCGCGAGTGAGACTCTGCTGGCCGAACTAAGGGCAGTGGTGGACTGAGCCAATGACCTTCCTAATACTTCGAGAGCAGCTTGGCCTGATCACCTCACCTCAGCGCGCAGGATCCGGGCAGCCTCGGCCTCGTTGCGCAGCTTGCGATACGTTTCGTCCAGGCTCACCGCCGCGCCGGACCCGGGCGCGAAGCCGCAGTCAGGGTTGAGCGTGATGCGCTCCGGGGGGAGATGTTTCAACGCCTCGCGAACGCGGCCGGCAATGGTTTCTGGCGAGTCAACCTGGCCCGGCGTCACGCTCACGCAGCCTAGGCCAATCTCGAAATCCTTGCGCAACTCGCCGAACACCGCCATGTCGCCGGCTTGTGGCGCGGTGAATTCCATCGTCAGGTGATGCGTTTGGAGCCGGTTCAGATAGCTGACGATCGGGCCGTAGCCGCCGGCGTGAGAATGTTCCCCGCGTGCCCGCGCCCCGGCGCGCCGGCAAAGATGCACCGCGATCTTGATGTCCTTCACGCCGCTCACCACCTCGTTGATCATCTCCACTGCAAAAGCCGTCGCGGCGTCCGGGTCCCGGTATTGCCGGCGCACCGCTTCATCCACAAAGAGGCAAAGGTGGGGATCGTCAATTTGCGCGATGTCGGCCCCGGCATCGCGCACCAATTCCAGTTCGCGGCGAAGCACGGGGACGCAAGCGCGGACAAAATCCTCGCGCTTGGGATAGGCTTTGGCCGATTTGTCCGCGCGCCAAAGGCGTTCGCCCAGCAAGGCCGGCGAAGGCAACGTGGACTTGATCTGGCGCCGGGTGATACCCTTCAGGAATTTAACTTCTTGCGCGATGAAGCCTGGCCGCTTCGGCGTCAGCTTGTCCACCACGAAGGTGGAAGGCCGCCCATCGGGCAGGGTTCCGACCTCGAAACCATGCGCCAGTTCGGCAATCACGCCGATGTAGGACTTCCGGCGCCATTCCCCGTCCGTGACGACGTCCAGCCCCGCCTGCTCTTGCAGCGCCACGGCGTACCGGACGGCGGTTTCCATCCGCTGCTCGTAATCCGCCTTCGACAAGGGCGGCCGCTCATTGATTAGATCCAGCACGAAGGAGGGCCGCGGCAGCGACCCGACCACAGAGGAGGGGAAGAGCAATTTGTTATTCATGTTTCGAGGACGAGGACGAGGGCGATTGGCGCAACGTAATTTTAAGGCACGCTCCCACGCTTCACGCTCTCCACTGTCGTTGCGCCAGTTCAAAATCCTGCTGCGTATCCACCTCGACATAATCGCCCGGCGTATCGGCGTGGACCATTGTGACGCCCGCCTCGATCATCTCCTGGAGAAGTTGAATCAGGAACGCCTTCTCAAAGAGGGCGGCCTCGCGGAACGGCTGGCGGGCGTATTTCTTGCGCGCCCGATGATAGTGCTCACGGAGTTGCGCCGCGCCTGCCGCGGTGAATTTGGCAATACCAGTGTATTCGCCGTGCGCCTGTTGCGGCGGGATCGCACGGTGGATGCGCGTGACGTGGCCGTTCCTGGCAGTGACCTTCTCGGCATCGTCGGGCGGGTGTTGGCTACGATGCTCGTACCGGTCCAGCCAGCGCGTGTCCACGCTGAGCGCGATGTCTCCTGGACTCGCCAGCACCCGGCGCACGACGTCGCTTGTGAAGAGAATGTCCGAGTAGCAACAGACGAAGCCTTCGTTCATCAAGTCCTCCGCGTGCATCAGCGAAGCCAGGATATTATTGCCTTCCCAGCCTGTGTTGTGCCGGAAGGTGAACTGGGGGTAGTCGCGCCGGACTTTTTCGATTTGGTATCCGCCGACGAAGCACAGCTCGGTGATCCCCGCGCCCGCAAAGGCGCGCAGCGCCCAATCCAGCAGGCGCCGGCCCTGGACCTCTGCGTAGCACTTGGGCGTGTCGGCCGTCGTCGGCATCAGCCGCCGGCCGCGCCCCGCGCCAATGATGATGGTTTTCATGTTCGTTTATTTCAGTGTAGCTATTCGCGTAGTGGGGCAGGCGTCCTGCCTGCCACCGCGGGCGTCTCGCCCGCGAGGATGGGAACTGGGGCGAGACGTCCCTGCGGCAGGCGGGACGCCTGCCCTACTACTCCCGGAACCTTGCCTTCCTCAGACTGCCGGACACGCTTCCACAACGGCGCGATCACCAGCATCGCCACAAAAGCGCACCCGGCCCAGAACCACACCGCGAAGCGCCAGCCATAATCCTGCGCCAGGTGGCCGGTGAGTTTGTCACCGGCGGCCGCGCCCAGCGCCCCCATGCCGTTGACGAAGCCTGCCGCGGCCGCCGCCGTTCCTCGCCGCGCGATATCCATCGGCAACGTTCCCACCAGCAGCACCTGAGAGCCGAAAAGGCAGAAGCCGATCAAAAACAGAATCGTCAGGCCCGCCGCTAAACCCCAGTAAATCACCGTATTATAGGCCACTGCCAAGACGCCGAGCGCCAGCAGCAACGCGCAGATGACCGGCACCCGCCGACCGTTGCAAAAGCGGTCGCTTGCCCAGCCGGAGAAGCAGGCGCCGACGATTCCTCCGAAAGGAAACACGGCGTACTTAAACGCAGCCGAACTTACGGTGGCTTTCTGTGTCTCGGCCAACTGCGTTACTCCCCAATCCGTGAAACCATACCGGCAGGCGTCGAGCAAACAGAGCGCGAAGCCGACCAGCCACAGCGCCGGGTTGGTCAGCGTGAGCACGATATTCTGCCAGAATGAATTTTGGAGTAGTGGGACAGGCGTCCCGCCAGTGACC
>DATDFH010000659.1:0-14029 GCA_036522715.1 Verrucomicrobiia bacterium | reverse complement strand
ACCGACGACGATCTCTACGTCATCGACGGCCCGCTCAATCCCGTCCGGTTGATGGCCATTTGCGAAGGCGACCAGTCGCCGGAGTTGCGCCACCCGCCGTTCATCGCACCCGTGGCCGCGCCGTTGCGCGACGCGCCCGATCTGTTTGCCGTCGTGCGCCGGCGCGATGTGCTATTGCATCATCCGTACGAAAGTTTCGGCAGCGTCGTCGATCTGCTCCAGCAGGCCGCCTCCGATCCGCAGGTGCTGGCGATCAAGCAGACCCTCTACCGCACCGGAGGCGACACGCGCATCATCGGCGCGCTGATGGACGCCGTGAAAAACGGCAAGCAGGTCACCGCGGTGGTCGAGTTGAAGGCGCGCTTCGACGAGGCGAACAACATCCAGTGGGCGCGCAAACTCGAAGAGGCCGGCGTGCACGTCGTGTACGGCCTGGTGGGCTACAAGATCCACTGCAAGCTGACGCTCATCGTCCGCCATGAACAGGACACCATCCGCCGCTACGTCCATCTGGGCACCGGAAACTACAACCCGACCACGGCGAAGATTTACACCGACCTCAGCCTGCTCACCTGCAACGCCGCGATGGCCGAGGAAGCGGGCGACCTGTTCAACCTGCTCACCGGCATCTGTCAGTTCCAGGGCACGCGCAAGCTGCTGGTCGCGCCGTTCAACCTCCACGAGCGGATCCTCGACCTGGTCCTGCGCGAAGTGGCCAACGCCCGCGCCGGCCTGCCTGCGCGCATCATCGTCAAGACCAACGCGCTGGTCGAACCGCGCCTCATCGAGGCGCTCTACGCTGCGTCGCAGGCGGGCGTCAAGATCGACCTCATCGTCCGCGGCATCTGCTGCCTGCGCCCCGGCGTGAAGGGGTTGAGCGAGAACATCACCGTGCGCAGCGTCGTCGGCCGGTTTCTCGAACACAGCCGCATCTTTTATTTCGAGAACGCCTGCCAGCCCGAGGTCTTCGTCGGCAGCGCCGACGGGATGCCGCGGAATTTTTTCCGGCGCATCGAGGTCCTCTTTCCCATCGAGGACGGCGCGTTGCGCGAGCGCGTCATCAATGAAATCCTCCGGCTCAACCTCGCCGACAGCACGAAGTCGCGAGTGCTCCAACCCGATGGCACCTATCGCCGCGTGGCCGCGCGCCGCCCCGCGCCAGCGTTGAATTGCCAGTCCGAGTTCATGTCCCTGGCGCTGCGCGAATCGGAGGAGCCCGTCCCCGCGCGCGACTCTCGCCGCAAATATCCGCGCATGAAGGTCGCGCCGCGCCCGGCGGCGCTGGCCAAGTCTTTGCGCGGCTGAGTTGTGAGAGCGTTGCCGCTCAGAATGTTGTAACCTTCCGCCGTGCCCGCGACGGAACACATTCGCAAGAAACTCAGCCAGCTTCCCCACAAGCCGGGCATTTACCTGATGAAGGACCGCTTCGGCACGGTGATCTACGTCGGCAAGGCGCGCGATCTCCGCAAACGCGTCAGCCAGTATTTCCATCCATCGCGCCGGCAGGGCTGGGACTTGAAACTCAACGCCCTGGTGGACGCGATCGAGGACTTCGACACGCACGTCGTCCGGAACGAACCCGAGTCGCTGCTGCTCGAAGGCAAGCTGATCAAGGATTTCCAGCCGCGGTTCAACGTGGATTTCCGCGACGACAAACGTTTCCTCCTGCTCAAGGTCAACCTCAACGATCCGATCCCGCGCTTTACGCTCACGCGGCTGCGCAAGGACGATGGCGCGCGTTACTTTGGGCCGTTCGCGCACAGCGGCTCGCTGCGCCGCACGCTCCAGCTCGTGCGCAAGAAGTTCAATCTCCGCGGCTGCCGTCCGCTTACGCCCTCGGAGAACGACTACAAACATTGCCTCTACGCCAATCTCAAGGTCTGCACCGCGCCGTGCATCGGCAACGTCACGCGCGAGCAATACCTCGCGCAGGTCGTCGCGGCGTGCGATTTCCTCGAAGGCCAGACCGACGAACTGCGCGCCGAGTTGGGCGTCGAGATGAAAAAGGCCGCCGCCGCGCTGGAGTTCGAGAAGGCCGCGAAGCTGCGTGACGCCATCGAGGACCTCCGGCTCACGACGCAGAAGACGCAAAAGTTCGAGCGCATCCCGTACACGCTGCCCGTGGCGATCAATCCCGAAGCCGATTTGCGCGAGCTGGCGCGCGTGCTCGGCCTCGCGGCGCCGCCCGCTCGCATCGAGGGTTTCGATATCTCGAACATCAGCGGCACGTTCATGGTGGCTTCGATGGTGAGCTTCTGGCAGGGCCGGCCCGACCGAGCGAACTACCGGCGCTTCAAGATGAAGACGGTCACGGAGCAGAATGATTTCGCGTGCATGGCGGAAACGGTGCGGCGGCGATACACGCGGCTCAAGAAGGAGTCAGGATTCGGGAGTCAGGATTCAGCGGACGAACATCGGGACTCACACAGCTCCGCGACTGAATCCCGGTTCCCCGACCTGATCGTCATCGACGGCGGCAAAGGCCAGCTCAATGCGGCCTGCGAAGAGTTGAACAAGCTCGGCCTCGACCGCGTGCCGGTCATCGGTCTGGCGAAGGAGTTCGAGGAGATTTTCCGGCCCGGCGAACCGGAGCCGTTGCGGCTGGGCCTCGACAATCCAGCGCTCAAGCTGCTCCAGCGCGTGCGCGACGAGTCGCATCGTTTCGCCAACACCTACAACGCGCAGCTTAGGCTGAAGAAAATCTCAGAGAGTATCCTTGACGAGTTCCCCGGCATCGGCGACGCGCGCAAGGCGGCGCTGCTGAAAAAGTTCGGCTCCATCCAACGGCTGCGCCTCGCGACCGTGGAACAGATTGCCGCTGTCTCCGGCTTCGGCGGGAAGACGGCCGCGGAGTTCAAGGCGTGGCTCGACGCGCGGAAGTGAGAGCGCTAGCGGAGGAAGGCGAGCATTCCGGTACCGAGCGCGAGGCGATACCAGCCGAAGCCGTTGAAGGTGTGGCTTTGCACAAAGCGCAGGAGCCACTTCACCGCCACGAAGGAAATCACTGCCGCTATCACGCTTCCCAGCGCAACCATGCCCCACGATTCCGCCGATGCGCCGCCGGCGTGATGGAGCGCCTTGAAAATCTTCAGCCCGCCGGCCGCGAGCATCGTGGGAATGCTGACGAGAAAGGAAAACTCCGTCGCCGCCGGCCGGCTCAGACCGAGCAGCAGCGAAGCCATGATCGTCGTCCCTGACCGCGAGGCGCCCGGAAATACCGCAGCCACGAGTTGGCCAAGGCCCACGGCCAGCGCGATGGTCCAGGTCACTTCCTCCGCGAGCCGTTTGCCGCGCAACCAGAATTCCACTGCCAGGAAAACCAGACCGCCGGCCAGCAATGCGACCGCGACCGGGAAGGTTTCCTCGGGGAGCTTGAAATGTTTCTTCTCCAGCACCAGGCCGCCCATGCCCGTGATCATGAAGGCCACCACCACCTTGACCCAGAAATCGCGCACCGCCGGCTCGCGCCAGCGGAGGAGAAGTTGCGCGCAGCGGTTCCGAAACAGTGGCAACACCGCGATCACGGCGGCGCTTTGGATGACGATGTTGAACAGATCGGTCTGTCGCGGCAGCCAGCGCTCGGCCAGCAGCAGGTGGCCGGTGGACGAGATCGGCAGGAATTCGGTGACGCCCTCGATGATTCCGAGGAGGATTACGGCGAGCCAGTCGGGCATGGCGGCGTTTGTGACGCGAAAGGAGTGCCGGACGCAAGCGGCAACTGGCGTGTCGGATTATCGCTTCAACGCTTCGACGCTTCAACGTAGCTTCAGTCCGTGCGCTCGATCTACCTCGACTACAACGCCACCACGCCACTCGACCCGGCGGTGCGCGAGGTGATGCTGCCGTTTCTCGGCGGGGAATTTGGCAATCCGTCTAGCGTGCATCACGTCGGTCGGCGGGCGCGCGCGTTGCTCGATGACTGCCGCGACCGCGTGGCGCACCTGTGGCGCTGCAAGCCCAGCGAAGTCGTCTTCACCAGCGGCGGCACCGAGGCCAACAACCTCGCGATCTTCGGCACCGCGCGGCTGCTGCGCGACAAAGGCCGACATCTCATCACCTCGACCATCGAACACCATGCGGTGTTGCACTCCTTTCAATATCTCGCGCGCAAGGAAGGCTTTGAAGTCACATACCTGCCGGTGAGTCGCGAAGGCTTCGTCGATCCGGGCGATCTCGCGCGTGCCATTCGCAAGGACACCGTGCTTGTTTCCGTCATGGCTGCGAACAATGAGACCGGCGCGATCCAGCCCTCGGCCGAACTTGGACGAATCTGCCGAGAACGCGGTGTCCTCTTCCACACGGATGCCGTGCAATGCTTCGGCAAGGAACCGTTCGACTCGATCCAGCAGTTCAACGCCGACCTTGTCTCCATCTGCGCCCACAAATTCCACGGCCCTAAAGGCGCCGGCGCACTGTTCATCCGCTCACCACTGCTGCCCGATCCGATCCTTTTCGGCGGCGGACATGAGAACGAACGGCGGGCAGGGACCGAGAATGTCGCTGCGATTGCTGGATTCACCGAAGCCTTCGCGAGATTCGTGCCGACGCCTGTGTTCAACTCGCCACCTGTTGCTCCGCTCGCCGTCTCACTGGGGATGTCTGCTTCTACGATCGAAGGCGTCATACTTCGCACCCCGCAATCGAACACGTTGACCAACACAGTCGCCTTTACGGTCAAGGGCACCGACAGCATCGCCCTGCTGGCAGGCCTTGATCTCGAAGGCATCTGCGCCTCCAGTGGATCGGCGTGCTCTGCCGGTTCGCTCGAACCGTCGCATGTCATGCTCGCCATGGGGGTGCCCAAGAACGAAGCCAATGCGCTCGTGCGATTCTCCTTGGGGCGCGAATCCACCGCGGCCGAAGTCGCCCATGTCGAACGTCTGCTGCCTGAGATCGTCGCCCGCATCCGCGCGGCGAATAAGCGCTGAGCCGCCCGTTAACAACTTGTGCCTTCCACCAACAAGTGTTGCTTACCCCCACTTCCCCGGCTCATCCCACACGCTTGTTCGCATCCCGAAACCGTGCAGATTGGCCCGCCGTTCCCTTGACACTGCGCTTCCGCTCCCTTATTCACACCCCTTAATAAGACTGATATTCTATTCTCAGAGAGAGAATTATTAAGGCACGCATGAAATTGACCATCACGAAAGAGAACCTCAGCCACGGACTTCAAGCCGTGCAAAACGTCGTCAGCACGCGCACGACGCTGCCGATTCTCTCCAACGTCCTCCTTCGCGCGAAGGAAGGCCGCCTCGAACTCACCGCCACTGATCTCGACGTGACGATTTCCGCCGCCGTCGATGGGACCGTGGCCAAGGCTGGCGAGACGACGCTGCCGATCAAAAAGATTGGCGGCATTGTGCGCGAACTGGGCATGGGCGACCTCGATCTGGAGACCGACGAGAAGAATTTCACCACGCTGCGCAGCGGCAGTTCGTACTACAAAATGCACGGTCTGGCGGCTGAGGAGTTTCCGCCGCTGCCCAAGTTCAAGGAAAACAAGAAGATCACGCTGCCGCAGGACAAGCTGCGCAGCATGTTGCGCAAGACCTCCTTCGCGATCTCCACCGACGAGACGCGTTACGTTCTGAATGGCCTGCTCTTCAGCCTCAAGGACCACAAGTTCACCATGGTCGCCACCGACGGCCGCCGTCTGGCGATGGTCGAGGAGGAAGTCGATGTGCCAGCCGACAGCCAGGGTGAATTCATCGTCCCCAGCAAGGCGACCAATGAACTGGCGCGGCTGTTGCAGGACAAGGGCGAGGTGGAGATCCGTTACTCCGAAAACCAGGCCTCCTTCACGCTCAAGCCCGAGAAGGGCCACACAATCCTCATCATCTCCAAGCTCATCGAGGGCAATTATCCCAACTATCGTCAGGTTATTCCGGCCGAGAGCAAGGAGCGCATCTCGCTTGGTCGTGAAGAGTTCCTCGCGGGCCTGCGCCGCGCCGAGATCATGACCAGCGACAAGTCCAACTCCGTGAAGCTCAACTTCACCAAGGACAACCTCGCCATCACGGCCAACACGCCGGACGTGGGCGAGGCGCGCGAGAGCATCGCCATCAAATACAAGGGCAAGGATTTCGCCGTCGCCTTCAACCCAGCCTACCTCATGGATCCGCTCAAGGCGCTGGCCGAGGACGAAATCTTCTTCGAGTTGAGCGACGAACTCAGCCCCGGCGTGGTGAAGATCAACGGACCGTTCCTCTACGTCATCATGCCGATGCGGATGAGCTGAGGGCGGAAGCTTCCCTCCCAAGTCTCCGGCAAAGAAAAAGAGCCGGAGATTACTCTCCGGCCCTTAGGGTGATGCGGGCATTCGAGCCGTCACCCGGCAGCCCAAACGGTGCGGCAGACGCCAACCCGGAAACGACGAGCCGCGGCGCCTGACGCTCGCGATGTCCGCTCCACGGTTATGCAGTTGCGGCTCGCCGATACCCACTTCTAGCAGCCACCGCACCAGCCACGGTATACGCCCCTTCCGCCGCACCGCGAGCCGCTTGAGACTCGAATCTGGGCAGCGCGTGTCCAAATTTTTCCTGCTTGCAAGCCTTTTTTTGTACGGGAAAACACTACAAAAATCTCCGTACTTCCCCTGACAGACAGACCGGGCTGACTTCACGTAAAGTTGCTCCAACATCAGCGCCAATTGCTCCGGGCCGGGATGTCAATGATGACTACCGGTGGTCCACAGCCGGGCTCGGCGCCAGCAACCAACACAATACCTATGACACCCAACCTTGACTGCCCGAACTCGACGACGACGCAACCCCCGGCCGGCACCGGCGCGCCACCTGCCCGTTCATCGCTGTTTGGCGCCGCCGCGTGGGCCTGCGCCGGCGTGATGCTGGCCTTGGCCGGCAGTGGTTGCTCGTGGGGCACCGGCCAGAAGCTCGGCGAAGTGAACGATCATCTGGGCCGCATCAACACCGATTTCAAGACCGTCGTGGGCGAGCAGGCCAAGGTGATCGAGTCGCAGAAGCAAATCCTCAACCGCATCGAAAGCACCGAGGCCGCCGTGAAGGAGCAGCAGGCCAAGGCGAACACGGTGTTGCAACGGGACGCGACGGCGGTCGTCGATCTGTTGCGCGAAGTCCCCGAGGAGTTGCCGCCGCGAGCCACTCTGGCCGTCGGCGGCGCGAGAATTTACGCCGGCAATGTTCAGGCGGCCGTCGGCGTGTACAACGCCGCGAACCGCATCGATGCCAGGAAGATCGCGACGGGACAGACCCCGATGGCAGAGGTGCGGGCCAACGCGGCCGCCGATCTCACTGAGTGGTACAAGGCCCAGGACCAGATCGTTCACTTTGAGGAGCTGAGTCAGAACTTGAGGGGGCAGCTCACCCAGACGGGCATCGCGCTCAGCAACTCGCACAGCAAGCTCGAAGTCATCCAGGGCGAAGTGGACACGCTGCGCCGGCAGATCAGTTGGGAAAGAATCTGGGCCTACTTCAAGACGCCCGCGGGCATCGTCTTGGCCATCGCGCTGCTGATCGCCTTTCCGGCGCTCATTCCCGTGGTGGGCTGGCTGATCGGCCACTTGATCTCGCTCTTCCCCGCCTTGATGTCGTTCTTCGGCCTGGCGGGCAAAGGCACCGTCGAGCGGGTGGCCGCGGGCGTGGGCAACTTCAAGGACGAACTCGACAAGCTCGGCCCGGCGGCCCAGGTGTCGGTGGCCCACGTCAGGGATCTCTTGAAGCGCGAGTTGTTGACGGCCACCGACAGCCAGGACCGCCGCGTCGTTGATCACGTGCGTCACACGAGAAACATCAGCTAGGCCGGGTCGGCCGCCCACTGCTGATGCGCCCGATGGCGGCTTGACGGCCAATTGGAACTTGCCGCCGTAGGCCGACGCCTTACGCTACAACTCGATGCGCAGCCCGATCTCAATTTGGCCGCAATTCCGCAGCTCAAGTTGAGCGGTGAGCGGCGTTCGCACTTCCAGATCAGAATCGACATGGGCATCCTGAACCGGGACTACATGAAGCGCTCGTCGGATGATGACGACGACGGGCGCGGTTCGTTGTCCGATTCCAAAGTGGAGGCGTTCCTCAGCGGCTTCTTGCAGCGACATCCACGGTTCTTCATCTACGTGGGCATCGGCCTTGGCGTCATGGTTGTCGCGGCTATTGTGGTGGCCAGGCTCACGGTCAGGAGCCAGTGATCGTGCACGGAGAATGGCTCGCCCGTCAGGCCACGTTCGGCTGCACTTGACCCATGCCCGTCGAATACGTGATCGACAACGCCCGGCGGCTGGTCATGGCCAAGAGACGCGGCGTCCTTACCGATGAGGAGGTCTTCGGGTATCAACGCGAGGTCTGGTCGCGTCCGGAAGTGGCCGGCTACAATGAACTGATGGACATGACCGAGGTCGAGAAGATCGTCGTGCCCTCGCCCGAGCGGATCAAGCAGCTTGCCCAACTCGCCGCCGCGATGGACTCCCGCGCGGGCAGTTCAAAGTTCGCCATCGTCGCGCCGCAGGATGTCGCGTTCGGTTTGGGCCGCATGTTCGAGGCGTACCGGGGCTTCGATGAACGGAGCACCAAGCAGGTCGCCATCTTCCGCGGGCTGGCCGAGGCGCTCGCGTATCTGGGTGTCGAAGGAAAGCCGTGAACGAGTTGGTGACCTGACTCCGTGGAGCATTATGGCATTGTGGCCGGCGTGAAATGCTCTCGACACGGCATTTTGGCAGGCGGAACGTCCCGCGTATGGAAAAGAGTTCGGCCACAGAACTGAAGCCGAATACTGGTTAGGAGGCATCGAGCGTAACCATGAAACCTATCCGCTACATCGTCGGAGCTATCGGATTCCTGCTCGTTTGGTTCGTTGTCGCAGTTGTGATTGGTATGGGCATGGCGATGCTGTTCCCACCGACCGGAGGACGTTTCATGGCCGGCATCGGCCTTGACTGGCGCAACCTGCCGGGCACGATTCTCGGACTGTTCGCCGGAGTTAAGTCATTCCAGGCATCAGTCCGAGGCCCGAAGAAGAAGGACGACAAGCCATGAGCGTGCGCCGCAGCGAAGGGAAGCAAGCATCGCACTGCTGTTCCAATCGGCGCGCCTCGTGGCCGCCGTCGCTGAGCTTGGACCGTTACCCTGTGCGACGATGAAGAAGGCGATCCTAGCGGTTCTAGCAGTGGCGGCTGCGGCAGGTGTTTACAGTTTGTACCGCAGCTCAAGGGTCAGGTCTGCGCAGCCGTGCTTTATCAAGCTCGTGAACATTGGGTCAGCGAAAGAGCAGTGGGCACTTGAGGGAAGGGCCACATCCGGCACTCCTGTAACAGTCGAAATCATCCTGCCGTATTTGAGGAGTATGCCGACATGTAATGTGGCAGGCGGGACATACATTATCGGCAAGATCGGCGAAGAGCCGAGGTGTACGGTTCACGGCACCGTTTCGCAGTTCAAGCCTGATCGCTACTAGGCTGGCTTCGCGAGACGAGGGACCACGCTAAAAAGGTGTTGAGCTTGGTCGTCAGGCCACGTGCTCGGCCGTGGGCGGCTTGAGCGCGGCGTCTTGCGGATGCTTGCCCACCTCGCCGCTGTACTCGGTGCTGTGGCTGAAGGCCAGGTCAGCCGTTAATGCGCCTTGGCGCGGGCGCTGCCGCGACCGGCGCTCACGACTTGCGTGGCATCCACGAAACGAAACGAGCCGTTGGCCAGCACGACGAGAAATTCGCGGCTCTTGGGCAGGAAGAAAAGGTGGTCGGCCGTGGCCACCGGAAGCGAGCGCCCATCGGAAAGCTGGATTTCAAACGGCTTGAATGGAGCGGCATCCCGCAATTCCTTCAAGGCTTTCCGCGTCATAACCGGCGCACGGTGCCCGTGCTGCGGGTGAGTGTCTACGGTGGGCCGGTTGCGGCGTCGGTTGAAGCTTCAATGCATCACGCCACGTGCTCGGCCGTGGGCGGCTTGAGCGCGGCGTCTTGCGGATGCTTGCCGACCTCGCCGCTGTATTCGGTGCTGCGGCTGAAGGCCAGGTCGGCCATGCGCGTGTCGTCGCCGTCGGCGTTGGTGGCGATGGCCGGGAGATTGAACTGCCCGTCGGGCAGCGCGAAGCGGTAGCTGAAGGTGCCGTCGCCGCGCAGCTTGATCTTGCGTCCGCCAATGGTCACCGTCGCGTCCGGCTCGGTCGCGCCGTAGATGATCAGCTCGGCGTTGACCATGAACCAGAAGCCCTTGCGCCCCGGCATCCCGCCAAAGGGACTGGCCAGGCTGGTGATGCTCGAAATGCCCGCCGGCAATGACCCCGGCACGCTGAGCATCGCCGCCGCCTGCGAGGAAATTTCCTTCAACATCTGCCGCCGCAGCAGTTCGGTGATCTCCAGCGAACCCATCCACACGCGCCGCACTGCGTCCATGCTGACGATCTCGGCCAGCGCGCGCTCCTGGGCGGGGGTCCATTGCGCGGATTCGAGCGCCTTGAGGTCGGGGAGGTTCTTGTAGCCGGTGGCGCGCAACTGCTGGATCGCCTCGACCAGCGGCACGTTGCCGCGCACGGCGGTCTTGATGAGTTCGAGCAACTGCTGGAAGGACAGCTCGACCGGGATGGTGGCAAAGCGCACCGAGGTGTCGTCGGACATGGTGTCCGGCGGCGTGAGCGTGGCCTTGGACGTGGAAATCTGCACCCACTTGCCGCCCGCCTTCGCGTAGTAGCCGAGTTCGGCGAGGAACTTCGCGCCGCCCTTGCCGACGTGGATGAACCAGTTGCGCGACTCGGGATGAACGTGCGTCTCGCTCACCGGCGAGCCGGCGAGTTCGTTGGCATAGACGCGCACGACGAGGTGCTTGTCCGTGGAGACGGAATTGTATTTGCGAAGCTGTTCGTCGGTCAGGTCCCAGTGCGCGTAAAGCCATTGGGGATCGCGCGCGGTGAGCATGAGACGCTTGGTGCCGTAGGCGGCGGGGAGTTCGGCGCTCTCGAAATGCTCGACCGGCGGCGTGGGCCCGAGCGCGAAACGTTCGCCGGGTCCGCTGACTTTCGTGGCGGGCGCGTCGTCGCCTTCAAGGAGGATGGATGGGAGCGCGGGTGTCGGCGCAGTCTTGGGCGCGGCCTTCGGTTTGGCGGCGCGACTACCGGTGACGTTCTTGACGAACCGGGTCGCGGCGGCGACGAAGCCGGATTTCTTTTTGGGCGCGGCGGCCTCGGCGGCCTTGGCAGCCGGGCGCGCGGCAGCCTTGGGCTTCGCGGCAGCAGAAGCTTCAATGGCAGCAGATGTCTTCATGGAACGTTTGGTAGTCGTCTTTTCCGATTTCATAAGCCGAAGAGAATCGGGCCCACGGGGGCGCGGTTTGGGCCCGTGGCACAAAAATAGTTGAGCAACGCGCCGGGACGCAATCGAAAAATACGCAAACGTGGCTTGCCAGCGCAAACCCTTCTGCTACAAGGGCGGCGTGAGGTTGGGTCCGAAGCATTTGGCGCTGGCTGGCGTCCTGGCGACGCTCGGCGCGGGCATTATTTTTGGCGCTGAACCGCCTGCCGCCCCGCCGCGGTTCACGCTGCGCTCGGAAAAATACTGGCAACTCAACCTTCCCAACGGCGAGCGGTTCGATGCTTCGGGTCTTGTGTTGATGCCCGACGGAGAATTGCTGACGGTCAGCGACCGCGGCGCGGGGCTGTATCGTATCTGCTTCCTCAGTGGTACGAACGCGGCCGATCTGTCGCGCATTCCCGACTGCTTCACGCCCGAACAACTCGCGCCTTTCGCCGCCGAGAAAGTGGACCGCTGGGATTGCGAGGGCGTCACGCGCGACGAACATGGCCGGCTCTACATTTGCGAGGAGGCCAACCGCTGGATCATGCGTTGGGATCCGAAAACGAAACGGGTGGAGCGGCTCGACATCGACTGGTCGCCGGTGAGGAAATATTTTCATCCGACCGATCGCAACGCGTCCTTCGAAGGCATCGCGGTCGGTGGCGGAAAACTTTACGTCGCCAACGAACGCCAGCGCGGCCGGATCATCGTCGTGGATCTCGGGACGCTGAAGGTGGAGCGCGAATTCCAGGTGTCGTTGAGCACGAGTCAGGCGCGCGACACGCATTACTCGGATTTGTGCTGGTTCGAGGGCGAGCTGTGGGTGCTGTTGCGCGAGAGCAGCGCGGTGCTGAAGGTGGATCCGGTGAAGGAAACGGTGCTCGCCGAGTTTTCGTTCGGCGAAATGGAGCGGCAGCGCGAGGTCGTCTATAACTCGCGCGTGCCGACCAGCACGATGGAAGGTTTGGCCGTGGATGCGGAATTCATCTGGCTTTGCACCGACAACAACGGGGAGGGCCGTTGGAGCGCGCCGCAGGACAAGCGCCCGACACTGTTCAAGTGCAAGCGACCGGATGTGAAACGTAAGGAGTAAGCCTTGATGCGTAATCGGGCGAGGCGCGTCCGCTTTCTTTGTGTGGAATACCGGTCACCCATCACGCTCAACTCCGCGCTTCCCCCGTTGCGGAACTTTCGATTAAGTCACTAGCAACTATGAGCAAGACAGCACTCCTCTTCGCCGGTCAGGGCGCGCAGGCGGTTGGGATGGGAAAGGATCTGGCGGAGCAGTTTCCGACGGCACGCACGCTGTTCGATCGCGCGAATGCCGTGCTGGGTTACGATCTCGTCACGATCTGCTTCAACGGCCCGGAGGCGGAGTTGACCAAGACGGAAAACGCGCAGCCGGGCATCTACCTCGTGAGCTGGGTGGCGTTGCAACTCTTGAAGGAACGCATGCCGGGCCTGCAGTTTCAGGCTACGGCAGGATTGTCGCTCGGCGAGTTCACGGCGCTGGCCACGGCGGGCGCGATGTCATTCGAGGACGGACTGAAGGTCGTGCGCCAGCGCGGTCGCTTCATGCAGGAAGCGTGCGAAGTCACCAAGGGCGGCATGGCCGCGATCATCGGCCTCGATGATGCACCCACCCGCGAAGTCTGCGCCGCGGCCGGCGTGACCCTGGCGAACCTCAATTGCCCCGGCCAGATCGTCATCTCGGGCGAGGCCGACAAGATCACCAAGGCGTGCGAACTCGCGAAGGCGAAAGGAGCCAAGCGCGCGCTGCCGTTGCCGGTCGCCGGCGCGTATCACTCGCCGCTGATGGCCAGTGCGCAGCCGAAGCTCGACGCCGCCCTCGGCACGATCACGATCAATGCGCCCGCCGTGCCCGTCGTCGCCAACGTCAACGCGCAGCCGCACGGCGCTCCGCCTGACATTCGCCAGCGCCTCGTCGAACAGGTGACTGGGTCGGTGCTTTGGGAGTCGTCGATGCGCCATTTGCTCGCGCAAGACTTCACGCGCTTCATCGAACTCGGTCCGGGCTCCGCGCTGAGCGGCTTCATGAAGCGCATCGACAAGACCGTTCAGATGCTCAACGTCGCCGATGTCGCGAGCCTCGACGCGACGGTGAGGGCTGTTGCCGCGTAGGGAACCGGCTCCGAATTCACGCGGCACCACCGGCGTCGCGTTTGATCGTTTTGGAAGCTCCACTGTCAAACGCACGGTGCCTGCTTGCGCCCGGTGCGAAGGTCGTCCGTTGACGCCGGCGCGGGATGAAAGCATCGTAAGTCCACGGTGAACATCGGCGCGCCCCGCGTCCGTCACCGACTAAAAGGGCTCGAAAGAAATGAAGCGTTACGAGCAGTTCGAGCAGCAGCTTCTTCGGCACGGTGGGCCGGAATCGTCCGGCCCGCAGGCTGATTATCTTGGGAGGGAGAAGGGCGGCCGGCGATTCCGGGCGCGCTGGCTGGGCATGCTGGCGGCTTTGGGATCGTTGCTCATCGTGCTGTCGTGGCTGCTGCCGGCGCATTGGAAATCCCTCGCCCCATCGGTGGTCGAAGCCGCCGGGCGCGAAAGCTCGACTCTGCTTGAACTGGGCATGGCGCAAGTGACCAAGGAGGAGCCGGGTCCGATGGCGCTCATGCTTGCGGCGGCGCAGACGCTTGGCGTGCCCGCTGCGGCGAAGCTGGACGCAGCCCTCGCCGATTTGAAGGCGCGCAAGCCGGAGTTGGTCCGTTGCGGCGGCCGCGATCCGGTCATTGAATCGGTGCTCGTCGC
>DATDFH010000658.1:0-3381 GCA_036522715.1 Verrucomicrobiia bacterium | reverse complement strand
GGTACGTGACCAGCAGGCTGAGCTTAAGGCTGACGTTGTCAGCCGTGAGCACGTCCTGGCCGGCAACGAGCAGCGACGTTTTGCGGAGGTCGTTCACGCCGAGCGTGAAGTGGCGGCCCCAACGAATGTGACGGCCCGCGCCGAGCACTTCAACGAACTTACCCTTGTGGTAGAGCAAGCCGACGTAACCTTCCGGCACAAGATAGGCGTGACGGATATCCTTTGCGACCGTCGCGCCGACGATGCTAATGAAAACGGCGACGATGAGAATGGCGGCGATGGTTTCGTAGTTCATGTATGTTCTCCCTTCTGAGATGCGGATTTCACTAATTGAGAATTAGTCCGGAGCAGAAGACCACCGTCCAACAGCGGGAGAGTCCCGAGAGCATTGGGGTCTCGCAAAGCTACTTTCTGGCTGCGCTTGCGCGCCGGTCTTGCTGCTCCGAACCGTATTTTGGGATTTCTCCCTTCTCCTTCCTGGTGGAGTTGGTTTACTGCCAACCTGCGGAATCGAACCGCTATAGAACCAGCCCATACGCAGGACAATTCCAGCGAACGGCTGAATTTGCTGCTGGCCTGATTCAAATTGTTTCTAGCGTTCCAGTCGCGGTCTGGTCCGAGGTTGACAGAAGCACTGTCAGCCAGTACTGTCTGACAGTATGACTACCATTTCACTTCGCACCCTGGTCCGCGAACCGCGCAAGGTAAAACAGATCACGCGAGCGGGACAATCTGTGCAAGTTACCGACAATGGCAAACCACTCTGGATTTTGCAGCCTGCGAACGGTTCCGAAGCCGAGGAAGCCGAGCGCTTGCGCGCCACGGATGAGATTCTCGATGAAGTGCTGCGCGGCCGAACTTCCAAGATTAGCGCCGTCCAATTGCTTGAGGAATCTCGGCGGTGAGGGCCTACGCCGATAGCAGCTTCATCCTGCGACTGATAACGACGGAACCCGGGTCACCCGAAACAGTTGCAGAATTCCGCCGGGTTGGCAAACCCCCATTATTATTCCTGCCTTTGCACGCATTAGAAGTCCGGAACGGGATTCGTCATCGTGCGTTTCACCAACGTCGTTCGATCATATCGGGGGAGCGGCAACACGTGGCCCGCGAACGTGACGCCGCATTCGCCCGGCTCGAACATTTGATCGCGCGCCGCACGTTGCTGGAAGTGGCTACCGAGATGGACACGGCTATTTCGCGAGCCGCGCAACTTTCAGCGACGCACACTGAACGAATGGGGGCTCGGGCTATCGACCTGCTGCACGTGGCTGCCGCGCTTACGCAAGAAAGTGAATTGTTCCTGACCACCGATGAACGTCAGGCGCAATTAGCTAAAGCCGAAGGTTTGAAGGTTGTTTGGGTAAAGTAATCGTTAGGCGCGAGTTGCGGGCGGAAGCTTTCGCCTCCGCCCGCGTTGCCTCTCCTTAGCGTCTTGAACCCCGAAAGCTATCGGGGCTGGCCGTTCAGTCGTCAGACCGAACAAAGTCCGCAATTACTGCCGGAGCAGTTGTGTCGAAGCCGACCACGTCGAGCATTCCGAGATCGTCCGGGTCAGCGATCGTGAAGCCGTTCGAGCACATACCCACAACAACTGCCTTGGTATCGCACTCGAACTCCTTGCGATACTGGTGTAGAGCCTGAGCTGGATGAATTGGTCCCGCCCAGGTTTCGCTGTCCGTGTAGGTGATGAACGCCGACACTTTCACGTCGTTCTCGAGCGCCCAGCGCATCGGCAGCGAGCAGTCCGTTCCCATGAACGGTAATTCATTCACAGCCTTGACTGCGCTATCGAGCCGCATGCGTGGTGAGATGTTGAGCCGCATGAAGCGATCCGAGAATGCCATGATGTGGTATTCCCGTTCTGTTGCGGCCATCACCAACGCCATCGCGGCACTCGCCTCGCGTGCCGACAGGCACGAACCGGCGATCATCGAGCAACCCATCGAACCGCTGACGTCCAGCGCCAGCATGACTGGCTTGCCGCACGGCTCGACATTCTGGAACGTCGCGTAAAACGCTTCGTCCAACGCATCGATGATTTGCACCACTGGCTTCCAGCTCAACGAACCCTTGTCACCATGACCCTGCGCATACACCTTTTCGGCGATTAACAACGCCAGCGGGTGAATGCGTGCGCGCTTGAGCACGGTTTCATCGCCCAGCTTGCGGACAATCAGCTTGGCCGCTTCGCTGAACGGCTCAATCAGGCCAACGCTTGTCATCTTGCCGAGATTGCGAATCATCGCCGTCATAGGCATGTTCGCCAGCAAAGCGTCCCAAACAGCGGCTTCATTGAGCCACTGTGTCGGGATTGCTTCGCGCGGCAGATCGTGCTCGTTAATCAGCTTCACGATTTCGCCGCGGTTCGACGCCTTCTTAGCTTGCTCGAATGCTTCGATGATCTTCGGCAGTACGCCGACGGCATCATACTTCGCGAAGCGTTCTTCGCCCTGAACCTTGCGCTTCACTTCGCGTTCGCCGAGGCCATCCCCGCCATTGAGCATCCAGCGGAATATCGCATCATGCTGGGTTGATGGCGCCTTCGGGTGAGCGAGACGGAGCAGGTCGCCATGCGACCAACCATCGCGCTGCTGGTACTTCACAGCCTGGTGCGCCAGTTCATCAGCCTCGCGATTGATATACCACCGACCAACGGCGTTGCGCAGACCGCGGCCCCAACCCCGCAGAGCATTCACATATTTCGCAAAGTGGAACAGGTGCGTGCCGATGCGGCAAACCTTGCCGAGGTTCTTGAATGCCAGCGCACGAGCCTCCTCGCCCCCGTGAGTTGCGACGAGCGCCAGAGCGAAGATCGCCGGATCGTTCTTCGGCGCGCGGCCGCTGTCGCTGATTTCCACAATGCGCTTCACAGCGCGAAGGCCATCCGCATTAATGCAGCGGACAACCGCATCATGGTTCTCCTTTACGAGCTTCCGTTCGCTGATGTAATACGTTCCGCCTTCTGCCCCGAGGATAAGAAAACGGTCGAAACGCATCCAATCATCGACTTGCCACGAGTAACCGCTGGCTGAGTTCCGAATCTGCGTGGAACGCGGAATTGGTCGCCCCTGCGGAGTTGCGCGACGATTGAAAGTCTTAGCGTAATTGATGCTCATAATAGTCTCCTTTCTTGTAGCCGCCGAGGTAACGAGGCGGATTGTCATTGTGATTGCACGTCCGCCTCCTTACGTCGGAGGCTACTACTATGCATCGCCAACCTTCGACGCGGATTGTGTATTGGAACTGCGGACAAGTTGGTGAACATGGGAGTTGTCCTTTAACAGAGGTAACCCAAGTCCTTCGGCCCGCAGGAAATTCAAAATGTGCGGCCACCAGAGCTGATCAATTTCAGATGGCGGCTTGCAAACTTATTTGCCC
>DATDFH010000657.1:0-10047 GCA_036522715.1 Verrucomicrobiia bacterium | reverse complement strand
CCGC
Source organism: Verrucomicrobiia bacterium (assembly GCA_036522715.1). Taxonomy (GTDB): domain Bacteria; phylum Verrucomicrobiota; class Verrucomicrobiia; order Limisphaerales; family JACQFS01; genus DATDFH01. The sequence goes on along the minus strand of DATDFH010000657.1, from coordinate 10,043 downwards.
AGTATTACAAGTGGACCACGACGATGGAGTATGAACTCTTCGCCGCGAGCAAGGAGGCGCCCAACGTAGTCGTTGACCCTGCAAGCACTGCCGGCGGTGGCAAGAAGAAGGCTGCGAAAAAAGGCGAAGGGAAGGCCGCGAGGAAGGGCGGCGGCGGCGCGACGCCGGTCGTGAAAGTGGACTCCGAGAAACTCGACCCGTCAAACAAACCGCTTACCGTCGAGGCGTGGATTCTGCCTGACGGCCCCGATGGCGTCATCGCGCAACACGGCGGCGGCGTGACGGGTTACGCGCTCGCGTTGCAGGAAGGCCGGCCGGGTTTCTCGGTTCGTGCCGACAAACAGGAAGCCACCGCGCAATCCGCGCGCGCGCTTGATCAGGGCTGGCACCACCTCGCCGGCGTGCTGACCGCGGATAAGAAGCTCCAGATTTACGTGGACGGCCTGCTCGCCGCCGAGGCGAAGGCACCGGGATTAATTTCCAAAAAGCCGAACCAAGGCCTGACACTCGGCAGCGGCGGCGGTTCTCTCGTCGCCGACTTCGGCAAGGGCGCGGGCTACACGGGAATGCTCGACCAGTTCGCCGTGTTCCCGAAGGCGTTGAGCGTTGATGACATCGTCGAGCATGCCACGCAGGCCAACGCCGTCCACCGCGACAACGGTGCGATGGTCGCGATGTCCTTCGACAACGGCAACGCAAAGGACGAGTCGGAGACCGGCGCAAACGGCGTCTTGAGCGGCGTCGATACCGGCAAGGGCAAGGTGGGCGTCGCGCTGTGGTTCCGCAAAGCCGGCAGCGCGCCGTCCGTAATCGCGAATGCTGGTGGCACCAACGCCGCGGCCGCGCCGAAAGGTGGCGGCTCGTTCGTCGAAAAGAAGTGGGCGCACCCCGTGCCGATTTACACCAAAAGCATGGCGATGGCCGGACGGTTCGTCTTCATCGCCGGCCCGCCGGACAACGTGGACGAGGAGTACGCTTTCGAGCGCATGTCGCAGAAGGACCCGGAGATCTTGAAGGAACTCGCCGAGCAGGACGCCGCGCTCGACGGCAAACGCGGCGCCAGCCTCATCGCCTTCTCGGTGGACACCGGCAAGGTGGCCAACAACCTCAAGCTCGACAGCCCACCCGTGTGGGACGGCATGAGCGTCGCCCAAGGCCGCCTCTACGTCGCCACGCAGGACGGCAAGGTGCAATGTTTCGGGAAGGCGAAGTAAGCTCGAAGTCCGAATGCCGAAGCTCGAAAGAAGTCCGAATCCCGAAACTCGAACGGCATCCGCCGTCGTCGTTAGATTCAACACTCGAAGTTCGCGCTTCGACCGAGCTTCGATTCTTCGGGCCTCGACCTTCGTCCTCGGGTTCGGCGCGCTGTTCTCTGCGTTGGCCTGTTCCATCCCTGTCTTCCGCTACGCGCTCGACCGCTGGCCGGCGGACAACTTCCGTCTCGAAGTCTCCGCCGCGGACGCGAAAAGCGAACCCGTCACGCGCTTCCTCCGCAACTTCGGCACCGCCTCGGCGCTGAATCTCGAAATCGTCAGGCTGGCTGCCGACAAACCCGGCCCCTCGCGCCTGCTCTTCCCGCGCTCTCCAGAATCCGCGGCACCCGCGATCTGGTCCGGCCCGCTCGACGTTGCCGCGCTCGCGCAAATCACCAACTGCCCCGCGCGCCGGGAAATCGTCCGCCGCCTGCTCACGGGGGATTCCGCCGTGTGGGTGCTCGTCGAGTCCGGCGACCGCGCCACCGATGACGCCGCCGCGCGCACGCTGGAGAAACGCCTTCACTACCTCGAACAAGTCGCGCAGCTTCCATTCATCGACCCCACCGATCCGACCAGTCAACTCGGTCCCGGCCCGAAGCTAGGCGTGAAGTTTTCTGTGCTGCGCATCCGTCGCGATGACGCCGCCGAGCCGCTTTTCCTCAAGATGCTCGCCGGCCCCAAGTCCGGTCTCGCCACTTCGAGTGAGCCGTGGATCGCCGCCATCTTTGGCCGCGGTCGCGTGCTCGGCGCGTGGCCAGTGAAAGGTTTCGGCGACGAGCAAATCGAGGAAGTCAGTCTCTTTCTCCTCGGCGCGTGCTCCTGTCAGGTCAAGCGTCTCAACCCCGGCTGGGACCTCCTGCTCCACGCCGATTGGGACGAGCAACTCCGGGTCATCGGCTACCAGGCGCCGGAAAACTCCGCCGCGTCCCCGGCCGGCAATCGCAACTCTTCGCGCCAGCCCGAAACCGTCTCCATCTCCGGCGGGGACTCGCGTTTCGTCGCGAGCACCAGCCGCAGCGAAGCAATTCTGCTCGGCGGCGGTGCGATGTTGCTTGTGGTGCTGGGCGGATTAGCATGGCACCGGTTCGCATCGTGAAAAAGTTTCTCGCCATCGTGGCCTTGCCCGCGTTGCTGCTCAGCACGCTTTTCACCGCCTGCAACAAGCCTTCGCAATCCGGCACGACCACGCTCACGATTTACTGCGCGGCGAATCTCAAGAAGCCCGTCTAGGCCGCGGCGGCGGAGTACAAGCGCGAGTTCGGCGCGGAGGTGCAGCTCCAGTTCGGCGGCTCGGGCACGCTCATCAGCCAGTTGCGCGCGGCGCAGCGGGGCGACCTCTACCTTGCCGCCGATGACGGCTCGGTGAACGACGCCAAGAAGTTCGGCGTCATCCGCGAGGTCGTCCCGGTCGCACGGCAGCATCCAGTCATCGCCGTGCACGCGGGCAATCCGAAGAACATCCGCGCCATCGCCGATCTGCTCCGTGCCGACGTGAAAGTGGCGCTCGCCAATCCCGAGGCCGCCAGCATCGGCCGCGTGGCGAAGGCGACGCTCACGAACGTCTGGCCGCAACTTGCCGCGCACGCCGCGGTGATGAAGCCCACCGTCACCGAAATCGCGTCCGACCTTTCGCTCGGCGCGGTGGACGCGGCCATCGTTTGGGACGCGACCGTGCCGCAGTTCAAGGGTTTGGAGAAAGTCGAAGTGCCGGAACTGGCGTCGCGCGCGGAGAATTCGAGCATCGCCGTGCTGTCGTTCTGCTCGCAACCCGCCGCGGCGTTGAAGTTCGCGCGCTACCTTGCCGCGCCGGAGAAGGGCGGCGCGATTTTCAAGTCGAGCGGTTTCACTCCGACCGGCGGCGACGCGTGGGCTGCGAAGCCGGAGATGATTCTTTACGCCGGCGGCCTCAACCGCGTTGCCATCGAGAAAGCGCTCAAGCGTTTCGCCGACCGCGAGGGCGTCACGGTGACGACGGTTTTCAACGGCTGCGGCATCCTCTGCGCCGCAATGAAAACGATGGGCGATGCGAGCAACCCGAAGTTCCCCGACGCCTACTACGCCTGCGACCTCTGCTTCGTGCCGCCCGTTGCCGAGCAGTTCCCCGAGGCCGTCATCCTCACCCAGACCGACATCGGCATCGCGGTGAAGAAAGGCAACCCGCGCAATGTCCGCACGCTCGCCGATCTCGCGCAGCCCAACCTCAAGGTCGGCCTTTGCAACGCTGAGCAATCCACCCTTGGCTACATGACGCGCGGAATGCTAAAGCAGGTCGGCTTGAACGACGCGATCCGCAAGAACGTTGTCGTGGAAACGCCGACCGCCGACCTGCTCGTGACGCAGATGCGTGCGGGCGCGCTCGAAGCAGCCGTTGTTTATCGCGTGAACGCCGCGCCGCAGGCAGAGCACATCGAGTTCATTCCCATCCAGCACGCGGGCGCGAAGGCCATCCAGCCGTTCGCCGTCCGGACGAGTTCGCCAAATGCGCATCTCGCCGTGCGGCTGCTGGATTTTCTCAGGGCGAACCGCGGCGATTTCGAGGACGCTGGCTTCCTCTGGCGCGGCGACGACGCGCCGCTCAAGAGCAAGGACATCGTGGTGCCAGAGTGGCTGAAGGATAAATGAACTCCGGCCCCACGCGCGTCTCGCCCTTCTGGCTCTCGCTCGCCGTCGTCACGGGGCTTTACCTCCTGTTCCTTTTGGCCCTGTTGGGCGCGACGGCGACCTACACCACGCCGGGGCAACTCTGGGAATCGCTTGGCTCACGCGAAATCCGATACTCGATTGGCCTCAGCCTCGTGACCTGCACCGTGTCGGCACTGTTCGCGCTGCTGCTCGCCGTGCCTGTCGGCTACCTGCTGTCGCGCGGGCGTTTCGCGGGCAAACCAATTCTCGACGCCGCGCTCGACATCCCCATCGTCCTGCCGCCGATGGTCGTTGGCTTGTGCCTGCTGATCTTTTTCCAGACGCCCGCTGGCAAACTCATCGAGCGCATCGTGCCGTTCACCTACACCATCGCGGGCGTGGTGCTGGCGCAATTCGTCATCGGCGCCGCGTTCGCTGTGCGCACGATGCGCGGCGTGTTCGACCATCTTTCGTCGCGGCCTGAGGACGTGGCGATGACGCTCGGTTGCTCGCGAGGGCGCGCGGTGTGGCTCGTGACTTTGCCGGCGGCGAAGCGCGGGATGTTCGCCGCGTTCAGCATCGCGTGGGCGCGGAGCCTGGGCGAGTTCGGACCTATCCTCGTCTTCGCTGGCGCCACGCGCATGAAGACCGAGGTGCTGCCGACGAGTGTGTTCATCGAGCTGAGCGTCGGCCGCCTCGAAGCCGCCGTGGCCGTCAGCGTGGTGATGGTCGTGATGGCAATGCTCGTGTTGGTGGGGGTGAGACTCGTGGGGGAGCGGCTGTGATCCGTTTCGAAAACATCACGTGGCACGCTGGCGCCTTTCGCCTGGAGAACGTTTCGTTCGCCGTGCCGGCGAGCCGTTACGCCGTGCTCATGGGCCGCACCGGCTGCGGCAAGACGACGTTGCTCGAAATCCTGTGCGGCCTGCGCCGCGCCCAGGCCGGCCGCGTGTTCATCGGCGAGCGCGACGTGACACAAGAAACGGCGGGTGAGAGGGGCATTGGCTACGTGCCGCAGGACGGCGCGTTGTTCCCCACCATGACCGTGGGTGAGAACATCGGCTTTGCGCTCCGGCTGCGGCGCCGTTCTCCGGGTGAAATTCACCAGCGCGTGAATGAACTCGCCTGGCACCTCGGTGTCGCGCACCTGCTCGACCGTCTGCCGCACAACCTTTCCGGCGGCGAACGCCAGCGCGTCGCACTCGGCCGCGCGCTTGCGGCCAAGCCGAGTGTGTTGTTGCTCGACGAACCACTATCCGCGCTCGACGAGGAATTACGCGATGACCTCGCCACGTTGTTGAAGTCCATCCAGCGTGAACTCGGCGTGACCGCGCTGCACATCACACACAGCCGCAGCGAAGCCGCGCGGCTGGCGGACGTGCTCTTCCGGCTCGACGACGGGCGCGTGCAGGAGGCACCGTTGCTGCCCGAATCGCCATGAAGTTGCCGGAACTGACCGCGGAGGAACGCGCCATCTACGAGTGGCAGATGTGGGTGCCCGGCTTCGGCGAGGAGGGTCAGCGCAAGCTCAAGGCTGCCTCCGTGCTGGTTTCGCGCGTCGGCGGACTCGGCGGAGTCGTGGCGCATTACCTCGCGGCGGCCGGCGTTGGAAAACTCGTGCTGGCCATGGGCGGCGTGGTGCGCCCGAGCGATTTGAACCGCCAACTCCTGCAGACGCACGATCGTCTGGGCAAGCCGCGCATTGAGTCCGTCGTCCGCAAGTTGCGCGAGTTGAACCCGCGCCTCGAGATCGTCGCCGTCGGTGAAAATGTTTCCGATGCGAACGCCGCTGGCCTCGTCGCGCAGGCCGACGTGGTCGTCGATGCCGCGCCGCTCTTTGAAGAGCGCTTCGCGCTCAACCGCGCCGCCGTCGCCGCGCGCAAGCCGATGGTGGAGTGCGCAATGTATTCGATGGAGGCGCAGGTCACCACGATCATCCCGGGCCGTACGCCGTGTCTGGAGTGCTTTGTCCGCGAGAAGCCGCCGCAGTGGAAGCGCGAGTTTCCCGTCATCGGCGCGGTCTCGGGCACGGCTGGCTGCCTCGGCGCGGTGGAAGTCATCAAGCTGCTCAGCGGCCTTGGCGAGCCGCTCGCCGGCGTGCTGCTGACGATGGACCTGGCAACGATGCACTTCCGCCGGCTCAAGATCGCGCGCCGCGCCGACTGTCCGGTCTGCCGTGAAGTGGGCGCCGCGTGACGGCCGGACTTTCCGGTTTTCAATCGGCGGAAAACCCGCTTTCATTCCAGCCATGAAAGCGTTCGTCCTCGGCCGCGTGCTCGTGGCGATGATTCTTGCCGTCGCACCCGGCGAGGCCTCCGTGCGCGCGGCCGACGCCAAAGAGGAATCGCCCCTCACGCCCGGCGGAAAATGGCGTGCGCACGACATGAACCGCCCACGCCCGCCCGTCGTGACGCCCGCGCCGGCGGGCGCGCCCGTACCGCCGCCGGCAGATGCCATCGTGTTGTTCGACGGAAAGGATTTGTCCCGGTGGACGCGCGACCCTCGTGGCAATGACCCGGACAAATCGCCGGCGCCAACTTTGAAAATCGAAAACGGCTATGCCGAAGTGCTGCCAGGCCGTGGCGGCATTTCGACGCGCGACAAATTCGGCGACGTGCAACTGCACATCGAGTGGGCCACGCCCGCCGAGGTGAAAGGGAGCAGCCAGGGCCGTGGCAACAGCGGCATCCTGCTTCACGGCATCGGCGAGGTGCAGGTGCTCGACTCCTACGAGAACGACACCTATCCCGACGGACAGGCCGGTGCGATCTACGGCAAATTTCCGCCGCTCGTGAACGCCTCGCGCAAACCGCGCGAGTGGCAGACCTACGATATCATCGTGCAGCGCGCGCAGCTCGACGAGAACGGGAAGCGTGTCGCGCCGATGCGGGTCACGGTCATTCACAACGGCATCCTTGTGCAGCACGCGGCCGAATTGGATTCAAGCGCGCGCGAGTGGAATTTTGGCTTGCAGGATCACCTCAATCCGACGCGCTTCCGCAACATCTGGGTTCGCAAACTGAACTTTGACACGGACGCAGCCGGCACGCCGCCACCTGCCAAGCTCGTGCCCGCGCCGAAGAAAGCCGCGGCGGCAAACCGCGTTCCTGCGGCGAAGATGCTGGCGGCGGCGACCGCGGCGCCTGCACCAGTTCTGGCACGCCCCGCGGTCAGCCATCCGTTCGTACCGGCGGCGATCGCGGGACTAGATGAAGGCGAGCATCTCCTGGCCACGTTGAGCTGCGTCTCCTGCCACAGCGCCAGCGGCATTTCGGGCGAACGTTTCGTTGGCAAGAAGGCGCCGTTGATGGGCAAGGAGGGCATGCGCCTCACGCCGCAGTTTCTGCTCAATTACCTCGCCAATCCCCAGCACGAAAAACCGGGCACGACGATGCCGGACGTGCTGCACGCGCTCGCGCCGAAAGAAAAATCCGACGCCGTCGAGGCGCTCGTGCATTTCCTGATCTCGCAGTCGCCGACCAACGATGTGCCGACCGCGCCGAACGAAACGCTCATCGCCCGCGGCCGCACGCTTTATCACGAGATTGGTTGTGTCGCCTGCCACGCGCCGCATGACAACTCCGCGCGGCCTGAGGTCGTGGCCGAGCTTGAACCGGTTTCGATTCCGCACGGCTATATTGCGCGGAAATATTCCGTGCCGCAGCTCGCGGAATTTCTCAGCAACCCGTCGAAGTTCCGCCCCGCGCGCCGGATGCCGTCGTTGAACCTCAAGAAGGACGAGGCCCTCGCACTCGCAATGTATCTGTTACGCGACCAGGCCACCGGCGCGGACACGACCGAGACCAAACTCAGCAAGGGCCTGCGCTTCGAGTATTTCAAGGGTGACTTCAAGGACTGCGGCCCCGCGCTCGACAAGGCGAAGCCCGAGCGCATCGGCAGCATCGGCACGCTGGATGTCTCGCAGTGGACGAAGAGCGGCGACGGCTTCGCGGTGCGATTCAGCGGACAGTTCGAGCTGCCCGCGCCGGGGAAATACACTTTCTACACAACGTCGGATGACGGCTCGCGACTGTGGATCGACGGCGTGCAGGTCGTGGACAACGACGGCAAGCATCCCAAGCAGGAGAAGAGCGGCACGCTCGAACTGCCCGTCGGCAGGCACGCGTTCGTGCTCGGTTATTTTCAGGGCGCTAGAAGTGGCTGGGCGCTGTCGGCGGCGTTCGAAGGGCCGGGCTTGAAAAAGAAACCGTTCAAGGGCGGCGAGTTCACCCACGTGGCGGGTGTCATGCGGCCGATTGGCGAAAGGGAATTCAAACTCGACGCCGCCAGGGCTGCGCGCGGGCGCAAGCTCTACGGCGAACTCGGTTGCGCCCAATGCCATCACACGCCTGGTGTAACTGGGATTCCAGCGCCGGCATTCACCGCGGGCAAATTGTTGGAATTGAAGACGGACAGCAGTTTCGGTTGCCTGGCGCCACAGCCGGGGCGACGGGCGCCGCAGTTCAATCTTTCCGCCGAACAGGCCGCCGCGCTGCGCCGCACGCTGGCCAACTCCTCTGCCTTGAAGCAGCCACTCACGCCCGGACAACAGATCGTGCGCGTGATGAATTTCCTCAACTGCTATGCCTGCCACTCGCGCAACGAGGTCGGCGGACCGCAGGGCGTGCGCGCGGAGTTTTTCAAGAGCGCTGGCGAGGCCGACCTCGGCGAGGAGGGACGCATCCCGCCGCACTTGAACAACGTCGGTGCAAAGCTGCGGCCCGAATGGCTCGCCGAGGTGATGATGAAGAAGGGCGCGGTGCGGCCGTACATGCTCACACGGATGCCGCAGTTCAGTCCGCCCGTGGTCGAGAAGTTGCCGGCGCTTTTCGCGGCGGCGGATGGCGCGGGCGTGGTCCCGGCGCCGTCGGCGTATGATCGCGACCTCGCGAAGCACGGACGCCTGCTCGTCGGCACGGGCGGTTACTCGTGCGTGCAATGCCATTCGTTCGGCAAGTATCCGTCGCTCGGTGTGCCGGCGATCGATTTGACGACGGTGCCGAAGCGGCTGCGGCCGGATTGGTTCGCGCATTACCTCGTCAATCCCGCGAAGCTGCGGCCCGGCACGCGGATGCCCACGTTCTGGCCCGACGGGCACGCGGCGAACACGAACATCCTCGGCGGCGACACGGCGAAGCAGGTGGCGGCGATCGCGATGTATCTGTCGAAAGGGACGCAGGCCGACGCGCCGCCTGGAATCGTCCAGGGAAAGATGGAGTTGGTTGCTGAGAGCGAGGCGCAGATTTATCGCCACTTCATCCAAGGCGCGGGCTCGCGCGCGATCGGCGTCGGCTATCCGGAAAAGGCGAACCTCGCATGGGACGCGAATGACCTGCGGCTCGCGCTCGTCTGGCAGGGACGGTTCATCGACGCCGCGAAACATCGCACCGGCCGCGGCGCCGGGTTCGAGTCGCCGCTGGGTAACAACGTGCAGTCGCTCGCGCCGGGCGCCCCGTTCGCCGTGCTGGCGAGTGAATCCGCGCTGTGGCCCGACAAGTCAGGCAAACCTGCTGGCTACCAGTTCCGCGGCTACACGCTCGATGCCAAGCAACGCCCGACCTTCCGCTATGAGTTCGACGAAGTGAGCGTGGAAGAATTTCCGGAAGCGGTGGCGGGCAGTCCCGATTCGAGGTTGAAACGCACGTTCACACTGCGCGCCGACAGGCCGGTGGCGAATCTATATTTTCGCGCCGCCATCTCGCCGCACATCGAGGACAAAGGCGGCGGGGTGTTCGTCGTGGACGGCACGGTGAAGCTCAAGTTCACCGGCGCGCAGCCCGTCGTGCGCGCAATCAACAATACGACGGAGCTGCTCGTGCCAGTGAGTTTTGCGGGCGCGACCGCGAAATTCGTGGAAGAGATCGTGTGGTGAGTTGCATCGCCAGTTGTCGGCATCATGATTGAAGAGAAACCCATGAAGACGCCCGGCTCGCTTTTCCGAAGCATCGCAATAGTGGTCGCGCTGGCAGCAATCGCCGTGGCGTTGTTGCTGTGGCGCGAAAACGGCCGCCTGCAACGCGAGCTTCAAGTCGCCCGCGCCGCGCTGGAGGAGCTGGATCGCCTGCGCGCGGAACTGGAAGCGCTGAAACGCGCACATGCCGCCGAACTCTCGGCTTTGCGCGCGGGCCAGGGCGAATTGCCACGGCTGCGTGGCGAAGTGATGCG
>DATDFH010000656.1:0-2615 GCA_036522715.1 Verrucomicrobiia bacterium | reverse complement strand
CACCTGGCTCTCCGCGACACGCAGATCGGCCTGGCGCATGGCGAGTTCGGCCCGGAGATGGCGGGCATCGAGCTTGAAGAGCGGGTCGCCGGTTTTGACGGACTGGTCCACGCGCACGCAAACCTCGCGCACGACATCGGCCAGCGGCGTGCCGATGGAAATGTTTTCGGTGCTCGTCTCCACCAGCCCCACGGCCGCCACCGTGTGCGAATAAGGCGACGCGGGCGGCGGTGATGGCGGGACGGTCGGCTCGGATTTGGGCTGCGAGCGGACGACTGAGATGATGCCAAAGGCCAGCGCGGCCAAGGCGATCAGGGGAAGAATCATCTTTTTCATAGCGGTCCTTTCGTATCAGTGAGTCAGAACGAGGTTTCCATTTTCGTGGGCCAGCGACCTCGCGCCGTCCACCGGCGTCGCTGATTGCCGGCGCGATTCGGTTTTCACAATCCGGCCGTCGTCCATGTGCGCGATGTGGTCGGCATAATGAAAGACACGCGTGTCGTGAGTGACGACAATGACGGCACGGTCGGGATGAACCGCGTTGCCGGCGAGCAGCCCCATCACGGCTTCGCCGGTCTCGTGATCGAGCGCGGCCGTCGGCTCATCGCAAAGGATCAATCGCGGCTCATGCACGAGCGCGCGGGCGAGAGCGACGCGCTGCTGCTGGCCGCCGGAAAGTTTGCTGGGCAGCGTGTCCAGGCGATCCTCCATTCCGAGTTCGACCAGCAGCGCTTTGGCTTTGTCCACGGCCTCGCGGCGGCGGACGCCTGCGGCGAGCAGCGGCACGGCGGCGTTCTCCGCCGCGGTCAACGCGGGCAGCAGATTGTATTGCTGATAGACGAAGCCGAGATTTTTTCGGCGGAAGAGAATCCGCTCGTTCGCCGAAAATTTCTCGACGTTCTGGTTGAACAATTCGACCTCGCCGCCCGTGCTGTCGAGCAGCCCGGCGATGACCGAGATCAAGGTCGTCTTCCCGCAGCCGCTCGGGCCGACGAGGAAGGTGAGCTTTCCCTGGACGGCCTCGAAGTTCACGCCGCGCAGGACCTGGACTTGGGTCGCGCCCTCGCCGAAATCCTTGCGGAGATCGCGACATTGAACGGCTGATGTCATTTTTGCATTCATGGTCAACCTCGGAAAACGACGGCCGGTTCGAGCACGAGCACGCGGCGCAGGCTCAGGATGCTGGCGAAAACTATGACGAAGAAAATGCCGCCGCCGGTGAGCACGACGTTCTGCCACATCAGGATCAGGCCACGCGTGGCGAGTTGTTTGAGCGTGATCTCAAAGAATCCCGCCGCGATCCCGGTCCCGAGTGAAAAGCCAATGATCCCCACGCTGAGCGCTTGCAGCAGGATCATGCCGATGAGCCGCCAGTTGGTGACTCCGACCGCCTTGAGCGCGCCGAACTGCTTCAGATTCTCGACGGTGAACAGGTAGAAGGTCTGGCCCGCGACGACGACGCCAACGATCAGCGCGATGGCGATCGTGATGCCGAAGTTCACCGGGATGCCGGTGTTCTTCAGGTAATACACGACGCAATCCCACCGGAACTGGTTGCTCGTGCGCGCGCGCAAACCGGTCTGCGCCTCGATGCGGCGGCAAAGTTCCTTCGCGTCCACGCCGGGTTGCGCGCGTACGAGCAGGTAGGAAAGTTGCGTGCGTTCGCGCCCGACAAAGTTCACGGCCTGGCTGTAGCGCGTGTGAATGACCGGCCAGCTCAGGAAGGGCGCCGACGCGTCGGAGATGCCGACGATTGTGGCCTTGTGGTCGTTCAGTTCCAGCGTGCGATCCAGTTGAAGCGGCTCACCGGGAAAGAGCAGTACATAACCAGCCTGGTCAATCACCACGGAGTCCGGTTCGCGCAATCGCTCCCACGAACCAAGCAGCATCTTGCGCGGCACGCCCGTGAGCGTGGCATCATCGAGGCCGAGACAAATCGAACCGGCAAACTTTCCCGCGAGCGTGCGGACGACCGGACCGCCCTTGAAAAGTTTGACCGCCCATTGAACGCCGTCCACGCCGCGCACGCGGGTGAGGTCAGTGTCTTTGAGCGCCTTGGTTTGCTCGAAGTATTCGGTCTTGGCGTCCATCACCCAGATGTCCGCCTCGGTCACATCGAGAATCTGGTGGCCCGTGCGCTTCATGATGCCCGCGAAAATGGAGGTCTGGTTCTCCAACAGGAACGTGCAGAAGGCGATGGTGAAAATCAGGCCGAGGTACTTCGCGGTGTCCCCGGTCAACATTTTGAGGGCGACGAAGTTCATAAGCGGTGTGAGTTGGTGATTCGCCCGCCTAACAGCACGACTGGTGCGATGTGATTGAGCGCGTGAGAGGCCGCGAAAAGGCGCGGACGCGAAAACAGATTTCGAGCGATGAAGCGGGCTGAAGCCCGCGCTCCGTTCGCGGTCGCGGCGTCGGGTGGTTCGATGCGTTGCGCCCAGGAATTCAGTTCGCTGGCCGGCTCGAACGTGACTTGAAGTCTTGTCGTTGTGTTCATGATGCGCTTCATCGGTTGAGGGTTCATCATGCGTGCGCAGGCTCGGTGCCGCCTGTTGGCAAATCGCCTTCCGGTTTCGATGCGGTTGCGGCGGCGTGTTTCCAGCCGAGCTTCATCA
>DATDFH010000655.1:0-10177 GCA_036522715.1 Verrucomicrobiia bacterium | reverse complement strand
GGCAGCCTCTTTGTCGGCTCCAATGGCAGCCTGAATCAACTGGTGATCACCAACGGTGGCGTCGTGGCGGTGACTGATTACGCGCGACTTGGTTTTACCAGCGGCAGTTTTGGAAATCTTGTGAGTGTCTATGGCCCCGGCTCGCAGTGGCAGGTCGGCAGCAATCTGTCCGTCGGGTACGACGGCTCGGGAAACCGGCTCCGAATCATTAATGGCGCGTCGGTGAGCAACGTCATCGGTTTTATCGGCCTCAACGGCGTAAGCAGCAACAACGTGGTCGAGGTCAACGGCAGCAACTCGACTTGGACAAGCGGAGGCGACCTCAATGTCGGTTTTGACGGTTCGGGCAACACGCTGCTCATCACCAACGGCGGCCGGGTGGCGAACAGCGTTAACGCTGAGATCGGCTGCCGCGGGACCGGTAATCGGGTCATCGTGACTGGTTCCAACTCGGCGTGGAACGACAGCGGCGGTTTGACCCTTGGCTTTATGGGACTGTCCAACACGCTTCTCATCTCGAATGGCGGTACCGTGACCAGCACTGGTGGCATCATTGGCTACGGCCCTTTTGGTTCCGGGGGGAACGGAAACGCCGTCATCGTGACCGGCAGCAAATCGGTGTGGAGCAACAGTGGCAGCCTGAATATCGGCTTCAGCGGCGGCATGTTCAACAGCCTGGACATCGTCAACGGCGGTTCGGTGTTCGCGGCCGGCGTTCTAGTTGGAGGCAGCGGCTATCCCGGTAACCGCCTGACGGTGAATGGCGGGACGCTTTCCGTTACGAATGCGGCTGGTAACGCCGGGCTGGTAATCGGTGTCAGCACAAATGACCTCAATGGCGGCCTTATCGAGGCGGACGCACTCAGGATGCAGACCTCTTCAGGCCGCCTGCAGTTCAATGGCGGTATTCTTAACGTCCGAACCTCGGCGGTAGCCAATGGCACGAACTTTATGGTGGGCGACGGCATCAGCGCCGCCACGTACCGGATGACGGGCGCCAGCAGCAATGTTCACTCATTCGCAAACGGTCTCGTCATCTCCAGCAACGCCACCCTTGCCGGAAAAGGCACGATCATCGGCAGCGTGACTAACTTCGGCACCATCACGCCCGGCTTGTCGGCTGGCGCGATCAATCTCAACAACAATTTAAGCCTGCGTTCGAACGCGAACCTTTCCTTCGAGATCGGCGGCCTGATCGCGACAAACGAATACGATGTATTGAACGTGACCAGCTTCGTCAATCTGGCCGGTACGCTGAGCCTCTCGCTCATCAACAACTTCTATCCCGCGAGCGCCGCCGCGTTCAGGGTGTCCAACTTCGCCTCGGCCACGGGCGCGTTCGGCAACGTCACCAGCGGCGCGCGGTTGAACACCACGGACAACCTCGGCTCGTTCCTCGTCACGCTCTCAGTCACCAACCTCGTCGTGGGCAATTACGTGTCGCCAGATTCGGATGGCGACGGGATGACCGACTACGCTGAGTTCCTCGCCGGCACCGATCCCGCCGATCCCGCCAGTGTCCTCAAGATTGTGTTGCTCGCCTTCAACGGCGCGGGCCAGCCCGTGGTGCGCTTTCCGTTCGTCGCCGGGAAGAACTACCGCATCCTTTACACCGACGATCTTTCATCTGGCGTGTGGAGCGCGGTCAACTCGCCCACCTTCACCACGCCGCTCGCCGGCTTTTACGAATGGACGGACGACGGAACGCAGACCGGCGGCTTGAACTCCGCCGCCCGCTTCTACCGCATCGGCCTTCAGTAACGCGCTGCCTCAACGGGTCGGCGCGTGGTTCGTCCCGGTTCACGGGGAGATCAAGCGGAAGAAGCCGGCGGCGCCGAGGTTGGTGATCGAGATCAAGTTGAAGGCGCCATTGTTCGTGGGCGCGGGGAGGTTGGTCCACGCGGTCGGGCTGAACGAGGGCGTGCCTTGCGCGGTGAAGTTGGTGAGGTCGGCGGGCCACGAGAGGGTGATCACGCTGTTGGAGATGCCGAGCAGGAGCCGGACGTACGTGGCGACATCCGCGAAGTCACCGCCGATCCGGAGGTTGTCGAAGCGCAGTGTGCCGATGCCCGCGGCCTGGCGCAGCCCGAAGCGCGAAACCGATGAAGTGTTGATGGCGTCGGTCGCGGTCACGCTGAAATCAGTTTCGCTCGACGGATTGATCCACAAGGTGCTGATGCCAGTGGTGACGTTGTAGCGCACGACGACGGCGTAGGTGACGCCGAGCGAGAGGTCGGCGGGGAAATCGGCGGAGGGCGAGTTGGAGGTGTTGGCGATGGCGAGGCGGAAGAAGCCGTCAGCCGCGCCGTTGGTCGTGGCGAAGACGCGGGCGCGGAAATTGTTGCCGTTGTCGCTGAAGTGGCAGAAGTAGTTGTTGACGTTGGTGGTGGGCAGGGCGGAGAAGTTCACGCTGAAGCTCGCGAAGAGCGTCACGGCGGAGTTGGTGGTGTATGGCGCCCCGGGCAGGACGAGCGCAACGTCCTCAGCTTGGGCGTCGGTCAGCAGCACCGAGCCGTTGGTGGCGAGCAGTTCATCAGTGATCGCGCCGCTGGTGTGGACCCAGCCGTAGCCGGAGACGAGGGGGCCGTCGGTGTCAAAATGCAGGCTGGTTAGCGTGCCCAGATGCGGCGTCACGGTCAGCACAAACGAATCGCTCGCCGAGGTGTAGCCGTCGGAAACGGTGATGGTGATGGTGCTGGTGCCGCCTGCGCCGGTGGGCGGTGCAAGGGTCACGGTGCGGTTCGAGCCGGTGCCGCTGATGGTGATGTTGTTCGTGGAAATGGCGTTGGTGTTCGACGATGCGCTCGAAAGCGTGAGCGGATCGCCTTCCGGGTCGGTGATCACAAACGGGATCGCCGGCGTGGGCGTGCCGGCGGTGGTGGTCTGGTTCGTCATGTCGGAGATGGAGGGCCGGCCGACAAAAACGATGAAGCTGTTGGAGCTGGTCGCACCGTCGGTGTCGGTGGCAGTGATCGAGATGGTAGCCTGCCCTTGTTGTCCGGCTTCCGGCGTGACAGTGACGGTGCGGTTGGAACCGCTGCCGCCAAGGACGATGTTGTCGTAGGTCACCAGGGTGGGATTGGAGGTGACCTTGTCGAGCGTCAGGCTGGCTGGCGGCGTGGAATCGTCGGTGACGACGAAGGGCAGGGCGGCGGTGCTGGCGTTGACGGCGATGCTCTGGTTCGCGATGGCCGTGATGGTGGGCGGTGAGTTGCCGGCGAGCAGCGCATCGACAAAGTCGGTCCCGACGCGCAGGTTGTCGATCAGGTTGGTGCCGACGCCGCCGTTCTGGCGGAAGGCGAACGCGAGGATGTTGGTCGGTGCGACACCTGCCGGCAGCGGGTCGATGGCGGTGATGTGCGTGTCAGTTTCGACCGCCGGGTTGATCCACAACATCGTGTTGAGGCCGGAGGCGACATCAAAGCGCATCACGAGGCGGTAGGTGGTGTTCAGACTCAAGTCGCTGCCCCAATACACAACGCCGCCCTGATCCTGCCGGTTGGTGTTGTTGGCGATGCCGACCCGGAACGAGCCGGGGGCCGCGTTCGAGAGTGTGGGATAAATCCGGCCGCGGAAGTTGATGGGCCCGCCATCCGAGAAGTGTGCGAAGTAGTTGTTTGAGAAAGCGGTGGAAGGCAAAGGTAGCGCAGTGAACTTCACATCGAAGCCGGCGTAGAGCACAGCGCCGCTCTCGGGTGTGTATGGACCGCCGGGCAGGGCGCGGTTGACGTCCTCAGCGCTGGCGGTGAGACCTTGGAGCCGGATCTGGTTATTGGTGACCTGGACCGGGTTCAAGCCCACGCTGCTGTGTGCCGCCCACGCTCCGCCCGAGACAGTCGTCAGCGAGCCGTTGGCGTAGGAGAATGTTTCGTTGAGCAGGGCCGTCGCGTTTGCAGTGAGAGTGCAAGCGAGGCACCCGAGGAGGGGAAGGAATCGCTTCATGGGTTTTGGCGGGTTTGAGGACGAAGCGGCGGACGCCGATCGCTACGGCGCGCCGGAAAAGGGATACCAATACACCTCTCGGCTGGTCACTGACCATTCCGTGACGGAGCTGCCGTCCTCGGCCGCTGTGCGGACGTAGTCGTTGCTGCTGACCAGTTGCGCGTGGCCGTCCACGAAGCCAAGGTTGGCCTTCGTCTTGCCGGCGTGGCGCGAGGGGGTGAAGCGGCCGGTCGAGGACGGCTGGCTGGATTCGTTGTTCTCGGTGAAGATGACGGTGACGGTGGGGCGTTGCACGTCGGAGAGCTGAAAGGCCTCCTGACCGAACGGATCGTTCTTGGCCCAGCCCGAGCCGGAGTTCGGGTCCATCCGGTTGTTGAAACCGTACATGAAATAGGGGGCAGTTAAGGTTGGCGTGGTGGTTGGACGCGTGGCCTTCGGACAGGCGAAGATGGTGGCGGTTTCCGGGTAGGGAATCTTGCCCGTGGAATAACGATCCATGAGGCGAATCTCACTCGCTTGGATGGCGGTGAGGTTGTACCACGCGTTTACGTTTTGACCAGTGTTGATGGCGCTGGTGGTGTTGCCTTCGTACGGGAGGAACTCGTCGTAATCTTCCGCGTAGAGATGAATCGCCAGCGCCCACTGCTTGACGTTGGAAAGGCACTTGATGGTCTGGGCCTTGTCCTTCGCCTTGGCCAGCGCGGGCAGGAGCAGGCTGGCGAGGATCGCGATGATGGCGATGACGACGAGCAGTTCGATCAGCGTGAAGGCCCGCAACCGAAGCCGGAGAATTCGCGGAAGGTGATGACGCATAAGTCAGCGGCGCGCTCTTTCGTCGGCGGATCCGAACGGCCAACGACGCAGCAGCGAGCGGCCTGATGGCGTGGTAGTCCGTTGCGGTCGCAATGTCAATTGGAAGCTCATCGCATCATGCACGCGAGTAGATCAGACTGCCGCCGCGAGCTTGATCCGTTCGGTCTGGATGCGCCGCTGCCACATGGTTTCCGCAAGGTCGCCTTTCTTTTGCAGCGACTTCAGCTCGGCGTCGATCGGTCGCGCGCTGGCCAGCCGCACGGTGACCGTGTCGGCTTGAATGACGGCTTCAACGTGCTGGATGCGCTGTGTGTGAGAGCGGTCGAGCGCATCGCCGACGCGGAGCAACGCCGCGAGATGCCGGACCCGGTGCTGGTCCGCCGGGGGCAGCGCCATGTAGTCTTCGTGCTCCGCGCCCGGCGGGGACTTGCGATGGTGACGCGCAATCATGGCGATCAGCGCGATGTCGGAAGCCGGCCAGCTCTCCCACGGATGTTCGCTGATCAGCCGCGCAGATTCCTTGTGATGGCCCTTGCCGTCCGGGACCACGCTCCAGCCAATGTCGTGAAGGCACGCGGCGGCTTCGAGCAGCAGGCGTTCGTCCGGCCCGAGTCCATGCAGCGGCAGCAGATCATCAAAGAGCCGCAAGGAAAGCGCCGCGACCTGCAGCACGTGGGACGGCTCGGTTTCCAGCCGCTGCATCAGCGTGAGAAATTCCTGGCGGCGGACGGCGTCGTTCATGGAACGTCAAGCAAGGCGGCGTAACGCAGTCCGCGCGTGCTCACCCGGCAGGTGTCGAAACCGAACACTTCCATGACGGCCTCGTAAATCGCCGCGCCGGTGAGGATCACGTCGGCGCGCTTGGGCGGCAGGCCGGGCAACAGTTGGCGCCGCGCGAGCGGGAGCGACCAGAGTTGTTCCGTGCGCGCGATCACGTCCGCGCGGCTGACGCGGAAACCTTCGAGGCGGTCGCGGTCGAATTCGCGGAGTTCAAGCTGCATCGACGCGAGCACTGTGGCGCTGCCGCCAACGCCGACCAGCGCGGCGCGCTCGTGGCCCAGCGCGCTCAGGGCGGGTTGCAGGGTGGGGGACACTTCGGCAGAGAAGAACTCGCGCAAGTGCCGGCGGCAATGTGCGAGGTCGGCGACGCGCGGCGGATCATCGGGCCGCAAGCTCTCAAGCAGGCGCACGACGCCGAGTTGAAAACTTTGGCCGAAAGTCGGATGGCCCCCATGGCCGACGATGAACTCCGTGCTGCCGCCGCCCACGTCCATGATGAGCAGCGGGTGCCCGGCCATCCGCGGATCGCTCGTCACGCCGCGGAAGGCCCAATCAGCTTCTTGTTCACCGCTGATGATCTCGATTTCGTGCCCGCTGCTACGGCGGATGGCTTCGATCAATTCGGCGGCATTGCGCGCGTCGCGCGCGGCGCTGGTGGCCACGATGCGGAGCGACTGCGCGCCGTGGGTGTTGGCGCGCCGCGCGAACTCGCCGATCACCTCGGCGGTCTTTGCGATGGCTTCGGGCTGGAGCAGATGTGTTTCGTAGAAGCCGCGACCGAGGCGCGTGACTTTGCTGGCTTCGTAAAGCGGGCGGATGTTTTGAGCTTCGACTTCGGCGACGAGCAACTTCACCGAGTTGGTGCCCACGTCGATGACGGCGCGGCACACGCCGGCCCGCGATGGTTTGCGGAGCGCGGCGGTTTCTTCCATGGCAGGTTATTTGCCTTCGAGGCTCACGAGGACAGCGGCGCCGGTGATGCCCGCGTCATCGCCGAGTTTGCTGGCGACGATCTCCACGCCGCGCGCCGAGCCGGCAAAGGCGTGGTCGCGCGCGGCCTTACGGATGGTGTCGATCATCTCCTCTTCGAGCGACTCCATCACGCCGCCGCCGATGACGACAACCTCGGGGTTGAGGATGTTGATCAGGCTGGCGACGGCGAGGCCAGTGAACTCGGCGGCTTCGTGAACGATGCGCTCGACGAGTTTATCGCCGCGGCGGATGGCCTTGCGTAGTTCGCCGCTGCGCAAACCGTCGAGGTCGGGGCCGAGCATGTCGGTGAGAACGGTTTTCTCGCCGTCCTTCACGGCCTGGCGCAGGTCGCGGAAAATGGCGCTGCGGCTGGCGAGCGCCTCGAAGCAGCCCTTGTTGCCGCACGTGCACTTCGGGCCGTCCACGTGCAGGACCATGTGGCCGACTTCGCCCGCGCTGTTGTTCGCACCGGAGTGGAGTTTGCCATCGATGACCAGCCCGCCGCCAATGCCGGTGCCGAGGAAGATGCCGACAACGTGCCTGGGCTTGCACTTCAGCTCGACGTGATAGACGCCGAGCGTGCAGACCTTGCAATCGTTGCCGACGAACACCGGCAGGTCGAGACGTTTCTCCAGTTCCTTGCGCAGCGGCACGTCCTTCCAGCCAAGATTGCCGGCGAAGACCACCTTGCCATTCTCTGGATCGATCGCGCCGGGCGAGCCGATGCCGACGCCGCGAACCTGTTTGAAGGTCAGGTCGCACTCATCCACCACGTCCCGCACACAACGGGCGATCCGGTCAATCACCGCGTCCGGCCCGCGCTCGGCCTTGGTGGTCACCTTCTCGCGCGTGAGGCATTTCATCTGCGCGTTGAACACGCCGGCGAGGATCTTGGTCCCGCCGAGGTCCACGCCGACGATGTGGTCTTGTTTGCCGTCAGCCATAAGTCACAACACCGATTCGATTTTCTTGCGCAGGTCGGAGCCGACCACTTCGGGCGAGCGGTCGCCATCGACGATGGTGAAGCCATAGGTTTTCTGGATGCGCCGGAACTGCTCCTGCACGAGCGTCTGATACTTCACGAAGCTGTCGAACATGTCGCGAGAGAGCCCGAGATCCATGCCGCTCTCCCAGTAATCGAGCGCGAAGTCCTTGGCAAAGTTCCGCTGCACAAGCTGACCCGGTGAAACTTGAAGATAGAACACCGCGTCCGGCACCAGCGCCATGCCGTAAAGATTCTTCAACCACGCTTCGTCCAGACCGCGCACGAGGTCGCGCACCATCAACGTGTAAATGTAACGGTCGGCCATCACGATCAACCCGGCCTTGAGCGCCGGGATGATGATGTTCTCCAACTGGTCGGCGAAATCCGTCGCGTAGAACAGGCTCATCGTCGAGCGGCTGAGGATGTTGCCGCGCTTGGCCTGGTCGAGTTCCTCACTCACAAGCGTCGAGCGCTTCAAGCCGACCTGCGCCGTGGCGTGGCCGGTGCCTTCGAGCCACTCGACCAGTCGCTCCGTCTGCGTGGAGCGCCCCGAGCCGTCGGCGCCCTCGACGACGATGAGTTTCCCGGAGAGCTTGTCGAGATCGACACCCGGAATGCCGTGGCCGTAGAAGCGGCGCGCGCTGCGCTTGGGGACGGCGATGCGGGTTTTGGCGCGGGGCTTCACGGCGTCTTGATGTTGGGTTTGCGGTAGGCCGGCAGATTGATCGTCGCGGCGACGATGTCGCGCACGATGCTTTGCTGCGACTCGATCGGCTGGCTGGCGTCCATCACGCGCAAGTTGAATTCGGTGCTCATCGCGAGGTACTGCTCGAGGATGCGGCCCTGAAAAATGCGGAAGCTCTCATAGGGATCGTTCGAAAGCCGCAGGTCCATGCCGGCCTCGAAGTATTTGAGCTGCGGCCGTCCGTCGAGGATGCGTTGGAGCGAAATCTCCAGCGGCGCCTTGAAGAAAAACGTGATGTCCGGCAGCGCGGCGTAGCTGTAGATGCCCCGCACCCATTTGGGCGGGCAACCGCGCACCGTGTCGCGCGCGAACGCCGTGAAGATGTAACGGTCGCACAAGACGATGTAACCCGCGCGCAGCAGCGGCACCAACTGCCGCTCGTAACGGTCGGCAAAATCCGTCGCGTGGATCAGGCAGAAGGTGGTGGGCGTGAGCAGGGTCATCTTCTTGCCCTTGCTCGTGGCGCTCTTGACCAGTTCGGACGAGTTCCATTCGCTGTGAAACACCTTCAGGCCGAGCAGCTCCAGCCAGCGCTTGAGCAGATAGATCTGCGTGGACTTGCCCGACCCGTCCAGACCTTCGACCGCGATCAGGCGCCCGGGGAAATTCAACTCGGCAAACGTCTTGGTCATGCGTACCACGAAAAGGCTAGGCGCGGCGGCGATGAACTCAACTCTTTTCCCCGACGACTCACAAACCCAACGGCTTGGCAATCAACTTCAGCGTGCCGAATGTCGCCGTGCCGATCGTCTCTCGCACCACGGGAATCTGGATGACGAGAATCACCGCGATGAAGCCGAACTGGCACAGGCGCAGGTAGGTTTCCTCCGACATGCCGATGAAGTTCTTCAACACGTGCGAGCCGTCCAGCGGCGGCACGGGCAGCAGGTTGAAGAAGCAGAGGAACAGGCTGAGTGTCGCGAGCGTCACGCCAGCCTCAGCGATCTTGTTCGACGCCTCTCCGCCCGGCGCAAGAGCGAGCCGGGCAATCGCCATCACCACGATGGCGAGCACTACATTCATCGCCGGTCCGGCCAGCGCGACAAGCGTGTCGTCACGACGACGATGGCGGAGATTGGCGATGTTCACCGGCACCGGCTTGCCCCAGCCGATGATGAAGCTCGCCAGACCCGAACCCGCTGCCCCGAGCGTCACCGCCAGCAGCGGCAGCACGACCGTGCCGATGGCGTCGATATGCGCGATGGGGTTGAGCGTCACGCGGCCCAGGTCGCGCGCCGTCGGGTCGCCGCACTTCCACGCCACCCATGCGTGGGCGAACTCGTGAAAGGTCAGGATCGGGATGAAACACAGGTAGAGGACCAGCCCGTGGAGAAGTGCGTTCGTATCCATGCGGCGCAGAAGCTACGCGAACGGTGCCTCGGCGCAACGAGGAAACTCCGGAGCGGCGACACTCTTGTGGCCGTCGTTTTCCAAATTGGATGAACCAGGGCGACAAAAGTGTCGCCCCTCCGCGCATCCTCGACAATTTCCACCTTCTCACGCTACTCTCGCCCCCATGAAAGCCGTGGCCGCTCCATCGCCATTCCGCACTCCGCATTCCGAATTCCGTATTCCTTCCGTGGATCAGGTCATGGTCGAGGAGCGTGCCGCCTCCTTCGCCAAGCGCAGCATCAAGACCGGCGCCAAGCTCGCCGGCCTCAAACTCGCCGTCAGCATGTGCGATCTCACCACGCTTGAGGGCAAAGACACTCCCGGCAAGGTCGCCTACCTCTGCCGCAAGGCGCTCCAGCCCATCGCCGACGCGAAATACGCCGTGCCCCCCTGCGCCGCCGTGTGCGTCTATCCGAACATGGTCCGATACGCGCGCAAATTCCTCGGTGCCGACTCGCCCGTCCACGTCGCCGCCGTCGCGACCGGTTTTCCCAGCGGACAATTTCCCCTGCGCACCAAGCTGGAGGAGACCCGCCGCGCCGTCGCCG
>DATDFH010000654.1:0-3694 GCA_036522715.1 Verrucomicrobiia bacterium | reverse complement strand
ATTGTCCGCTTCATCGCTCCCGCGGTGCTGACGGGCGA
Source organism: Verrucomicrobiia bacterium (assembly GCA_036522715.1). Classification (GTDB taxonomy): domain Bacteria; phylum Verrucomicrobiota; class Verrucomicrobiia; order Limisphaerales; family JACQFS01; genus DATDFH01. Next base: position 3,656 of record DATDFH010000654.1, on the reverse strand, counting down.
TGATGTGCTCGATGTGGAGGGGACGGAACCGGTCGTGCTCCTGCCGCAAGCGGCAATACTCGCATCGGTTGCCGGCGCGCTGGCGGACGAAGCGGCGAAGCTGCTCGTCCATCAGGCGGGGTGCTGCTTCAAGTACAGGCGAGCTTTGGCCTGGAGAATGCCAATCAGATCCCCGGCGTGGACGTACGTCTCGTACTCGCGGCGTTCTTCGGGGGTGAGCTGGCCCTCGTTGCATTTCTCGGCCAGTTCTTCGATGCGGGCCTGCGCGACCTGGTCGGCTTTCAACTCCACGAGCGCCTGGGCGCTCTCGCGCGTAAAGCACCGGCTAAGCGGGTCAAGGAACCGGTCCAACACGCCGCCAGGTTCTGCATTCTTCATGCCATGACTATAGCGCGGCAGCGAGGCGAGGGTCAAGCAGGGACTGGTGTGTGCCGCGCGCGACCGATGACGAGCGGCTGCTTTCTCGGTCGCTGCCATAGCTTCCTTGCATCGCCTGGTAAGCGGCGAGGCGAACGCGCGAGCGCAGGATCAACCAGTGGCGCCAGGGGAAAGGCCGCCTCTTGGTTCGGCAACTCGCCGCCCAATCGCCATCAAGATACCATGCAGCAGGGCGTACGGATTGGGCGGACAGCCGGGGATATAAACGTCCACCGGGACGACTTTGTCCACGCCGCCCAGGCTGGCGTAGTTTTGGCCGAAGATGCCGCCGCTGCAGCCGCAGGCGCCGACGGCCACGACCAGGCGCGGCGCGGGCATGGCGTCGTAGGTTTTGCGCAGAGCCAATTCCATGTTCCGCGAGACGGGGCCGGTGACCAGCAGCATGTCGGCGTGCCGCGGCGAGGCGACGAAGTGGATGCCAAAGCGTTCGATGTCGTAAACGGGACTGTTCAGCCCGGCGATCTCGATCTCGCAACCGTTGCAGGAGCCGGCGTCCACTTCGCGGATGTGAAGGGAGCGGCCGAAGAGGCGCTCGGTGCGCGCTTGCAATTGAAGGCCGGTGGATTCGAAATCTGCGGGGATGCTGGATGCTGGATGCTGGATGCTGGATGCGGGTGGGCCGGCACGGATGCCGGCGCTGCCGGGGGCCAGGCGGGCGTGGGTGCCGTCGGGGTTGAGGGTGTAGGTGGCGCGGGTGATGAGGTCGTCGCGGCGGCGGGCGGCACATTCAGAGACGTTGGTCATGCAGATGGCTTTGTCCACGTCGGCGCAAAGGCCGCAGAAGATGCACTTGCCCAGGTCGAGCGTGACGGTGCGCGCGCCGGCGCTGTCGGCGCAGGCGATCGCGCCCGTGGGGCAGATCGCGGCGGCGGGGCGCGCGTCTTTCCAAATGGCCCAGTCAATTTGCGGCCGGCCACGAGCGTGGATCGAGACTTCGGGCGGGGTATCGGGATAGCTCGAAGTGACCACGCCGGTGCGGAGACTTTTGCGGAGGATGTCAAACATAGCTGGCTTCGGTTCTTAATCTTAATCCTGAGGTTAACGGTCGGTCCCCGAATAAGAGAGGTTGAAGCTTTTATTCACCACTGGGAAATCGGGGATGATGTTGCCGAGAATCGCCTCGGTGAGGGCCGGCCAGTTCTGCAACGACGGGTCTTTGACTTTGCAACGCGCGAGACGGTTGTTGGGGGCGGTTCGAATCCAATGAAAGATTTCGCCTCGCCAGCCTTCGACGTAGCCGAGGGCGACCCGGTCGGGCGGCAGTTCCGGCACCTCCGCGCGCACCGGGCCGTCCGGCAGCTTGCCAAGCACCTGCTCGATGATGGAGAGGGATTGCCGCACTTCATCGCGGCGCACGTGCATCCGGCGCAGGACGTCGCCCTCGCGATACACGGGCACGGTGAACTGGACCTGGTTGTAGGCGGCGTGCGGGAAGTCGCGGCGCAGGTCGTGATCGAAGCCGGAGGCGCGGCCTGCCAGGCCGACGACGCCGAGGTCGCGGGCGGTTTCGGGTTTGAGGATGCCGGTGGTTTCGAGACGGTCGCGCGTCGAGGAAGATTCGCGGATCAGATCCACGAGCGAATCGAATTCGGGACGCAGCTCGGTCACAAACCGGCGCAGAGCATTCAGTTGCTCGGCGTCCCACTCGCTGCGGACGCCGCCGAGACAGGCCATGCCGCGCAGGAGCCGGTTGCCGGTGAGTTGTTCGTTGAGGCGCAACACGCGTTCCTTGAGCCGCATCGCGTGGACGTTGGCGACTACGAACGCCACGTCGGTGGCGATGGCGCCCATGTCGGCGATGTGGTTGTAGAGGCGCTCCAATTCGAGGCAGATCGTGCGCAAGGCGCGGGCGCGGGGCGGGGCCTCGACGCTGGCGGCCCGTTCAACAGCGTGGCAGAAGGCGGTGGCGTGGGCGAAGCTGGAATCGCCGGAAATGCTTTCGGCGAGGCGGACGCCGTGGGTGACGGGCATGTTCTCGAAAAGCTTCTCGGTACCTTTGTGCGTGTAAAAGAGGCGGATTTGCAGATAGAGCACCGGTTCGCCGGCGACGCTGAAAAGAAAATGGCCCGGCTCGATGATGCCGGCGTGGACCGGACCCACCGGCACCTGAAACACGCCCTCCCCTTCGACGGTGCGGAACTTGTGGCGCTCGCCTTCAAAGGGAGGGAGAACGGTGTGTAAATCGAAATCCTTCCGCAGCGGATAGACCTGGGGCCAATCATCGTGCAACGCGCAGCGGCGGGGATTGGGATGGCCCTCGAGTTTGAGGCCGAAGAGGTCCTGGATTTCGCGCTCCTGCCAGTTGGCGGCGGGCACGGCGTTGGTGAGGGAGGTGAACAGCGGTTGGTCAGGCGGCACGGGCACGCGGAGAATGAAAAAGCCGTGCGCGGCGTCGAGGGCGAAGACGTAGTAGAGGTGAAAAACGCCGTCCTGTGCGCGGGCATCATCGCCAAAGAGGCTGACCAGGCGGCCATTCCATTTCTTGTAAAGTTGCGCGCAGAAGCCGGGGACCAACTCCATTTGGGCATGGAAGTAAATCTCGTTGGGGCGGAGGGGCTGAACGGCCTGGAGCCGCGGACCGAAGCGCGCGGTGAGATCGTTTAGCGGGGGGTGCAGGGTGGGGAGGATGTGGTTCCGTTCAAAGGTGTTCATGGGATTCAAGGTGTGAAATCCGAAATCCGAAATCCGAAATCCGAAAGAAATCCGAAGCCCGAAGCCCGAGGCAACTTGTAGATGAGAGAGGGAACAGCCTACTTGGCACCGTCGGTCGCTTGGCGGCAAAATCCAAAGCGGCAGAGGACTGGCCGCACTCCAGAACCTGGCGGAGATCCCAGCGCCTCTCGCGGGCGCGGCAGCGTCTTGGAGTGCGGCAGTCATCTGCCGCTTTTCCTCCCGCGGGTTGCGTCAGGCGCCTGGCACGCGCAGAGAATTGAGGATTTGTCATCGAGTGCCTCCGAGGATGGTGACGGATTGCTGGACGAGGTTGAACAGCGGCGCGGGGAGCCAAAAGCCGAGGGCGACGACAACAATCGCGACCAGCACCATCGCGCCCAACTTCCAGGGGCACTCGGCGGCGCGCGGGGAGGTTTCCTGGGCGGCGCCGAGGTTCATCTTGGACAAGTGCAGGAGAAATCCGACGAAAATCGTCACGACGCCGAGGACGAAGCAACCGGCGGCCCAGCCACGGTCGGCGGCAAACGCGGCGCTCAGGGCAACGA
>DATDFH010000653.1:0-4803 GCA_036522715.1 Verrucomicrobiia bacterium | reverse complement strand
CCTCCTACCTCGGCGACATCTCCACCAGCAGCAACAACGTGGCAGTGGTGACCGGCACGGATTCGCTGTGGACGAATGATATCTTTCTCTACGTGGGCTACAATGGCGCGGGCAATCAACTGGTGGTGAGCAACGGCGGCGTGGTGGCGAACGGCAACAACGGCTCCCTTGGCCTCAATTCCAACAGCCGCAGCAACGTCGCGGTGGTGACCGACGCAGGTTCACTGTGGAACAATCAGGGCGATCTTTACGTGGGCGACTCCGGCGCGGGCAATCAACTGGTGGTGAGCAATGGCGGCGTGGTGCGGAACAACTTCGGCTTTCTCGGCGGCACTTCCACCGGCAGCAACAACTTCGCGGTGGTGACCGGCGCGGGTTCGCTGTGGACGAATCAGGGCGACTTCGTCGTGGGCGTCTCCGGCGCGGCCAATCAACTGGTGGTGAGCAACGGCGGCGTGGTGATGGTGAACTCGTCCGGCTATGTTGGCCAGGGTGCCACCGGCAACAACAACGTGGCGGTGGTGACTGGCGCGGGTTCACTGTGGACGAATCGGTTGGAGTTCTACGTGGGCCTTTCCGGCGCGGGCAACCGGCTGGTGGTGAGTAATGGCGGGACGGTCGTCGCCAGGAACCTGATGGTGCTGGGAGCCAACCCCAATTCGATCAACAACCGCATCGTGGTGGACGGCGGCACGCTGCGCGCGAGCAACGGCACTGGCACGGGCAAGCTCGACTTGCGCCGCGGCACCAACGTCCTGAACTCCGGCCTGGTTGACGTGGACCAAGTGGTGTTGACCAACCCGGCGGGCGTGTTCGAGTTCAACGGCGGCACGCTCCTCACGCGCGGCGGAATCATCTCCAACGGCGCGCCGTTCGTCGTCGGCGCGAGCGGTAGCACGCCCGCCGTCTGGGACGTGCGCGCGGGCGTCTCGAACGTGGTCCTCGGCAACCTACTGATCCTCGGCTCCAACGTCTCCGGCAGCCAGTTGCTCATCACCAACGGCGCGTCGCTCACGCACTCGGGCGGCATCGGCGCCTTTCACGCGTATCTGGGCTTCACGACCAACAGCACCAGCAACGTGGCGACCGTGGCGGGCGGGGGTTCACTTTGGAACCTCGCGAGCAACGACCTGATCGTGGGCAATGTCAGCAGCGGGAACCGGCTCGTCGTCAGCAACGGCGGGGCGGTCCGGAGCAGCAACGGTCTCGTCGGCCACGCCGGCAGCGGGAATCTCGCCGTCGTGACGGGCGCCGGCTCGCTCTGGAGCAACCGGAGCACGCTGTTCGTGGGCAGCAACGGTGGCGCGAACCTCCTGGTCGTCAGCAACGCCGGCATCGTGGTCGCAGACGGCCATGGTCTGATCGGCATCAATAGCGGGGCCAACGCGAACACGGTCTCAATAACCGACCCGGGTTCGCGCTGGTCGGTCACGTCCAATCTCTACGTGGGCAATAGCGGCTCGGGCAACCGCCTGGTCGTCAGCAACGGCGCCGCGGTGTTCAGCGGGGAGGGGGACATCGGCTTCAATTCGGGAGCGAATAATAATGCGGCCGTGGTCACCGGCTCGAATTCGCTCTGGCGCAACGCCAACGGCACGGTCCTGCGCGTGGGCCGGGGCGGGAGTTTCAATCAATTGGTGGTCAGCAACGGCGCCTCGGTGTTCAACTCCCTCGGCTCGATCGGCACCCTCGCCGGCGCCAACAGCAATGTGGCGGTGGTGACGGGCGTGGGTTCCTTGTGGAGTAATTCTTTTAACCTCCGGGTTGGCGATGCGGGCAGCTTCAATCAAATGATGATCAGCAACGGCGCGGCCGTGTTCAGCGTGGAGGGAGACATCGGCTTCGATTTCGGTGCGAGCAACAACGCCGTGGCGGTCACCGGCGGCAATTCGCTGTGGAACAACAGCAGTTCTCTCACCGTGGGCAGGAACACCAGTTTCAACCAACTGGTGGTCGGCAACGGCGCCACGGTGTTGAGCATCGGCGCAGACATTGGCTTCGGTTCGACCGCGAACAACAATGCGGTCCTGGTCACGGGTTCCAATTCGGTCTGGAGGAACTTCCCTAACGGCTCGGCCCTGCGCGTGGGCAGGAGCGGCAGCTTCAACCAACTGGTGGTCAGCAACGGTGCCACGGTGTTGAGCATCGGCTCAGATATTGGCTTCGGTTCGACCGCGAACAACAATGTCGTCCTGGTCACGGGCTCCAATTCGGTCTGGAGGAACTCCCCTAATGGCACGGCCCTGCGCGTGGGCAGGAGCGGCAGCTTCAATCAACTGGTGGTCAGCAACGGTGCCATGGCGCTCCTCGACTTCGGATCGGTTGGTGCCACTGTCGGCGCCAGCAACAACGTGGCGGTGGTGACGGGCGTTGGCTCCTTCTGGAGCAATCGCACCGACCTCCGGATCGGCGATGACGGCGACGGCAACCGACTGGTGATCACCGACGCTGGAACCGTCTTCGCAAGCGGCGGAGTTTTTCTCGGCTTCAATCCGGCTTCGACCGACAATCGGATTACGACGGATGGCGGCAGCCTCATCGTCAGCAATGGAACGGGCACGGGCGTGTTCGACATTCGCCGCGGCACCAACCGCTTCAACGCCGGACTGATTGACGTGGATCAGTTGTTGCTGACCAACGCGCAGGGCGTGTTCGAGTTCAACGGCGGCACGCTGCGCACCAAAGGCACGACCAACGACAACGGCCGCGTCTTCACCGTCGGGAATGGCGCGAGCGCGGCCACGCTCCAATTACTCGGCGGCCTCCACGCGTTCTCCAACAACCTGGTCATCTCCAGCAACGCCGCGCTCGCCGGCAACGGCATGATCGTAGGCACCGTGACCAACTTCGGCACCGTCAGCGCGGGCAGTTCGGCGGGCAGCTTGTGCATCAACGGCGATTTGCGTCTGCAGAGTTCCTCGATGCTCACTTTCGAACTCGGCGGCCTCATCCCCACCAACCAGTACGACCAGATCACCGTCACCAACTTCGTCGAACTGGCCGGCACGCTCTCGCTCTCGCTCATCAACAGCTTTTACCCCGAGCCGACGAACACCTTCACGCTGCTGAGCTTCGCCAGTTCCAGCGGCACGTTCACCAACGCGCCCTTCGCGGGCCGCGTGAGCACCGTGAGCAACCTCGCCAGCTTTGCCGTGACCTACACCACCACGAACGGCGTCATCGGCGGCGTGCAATACACGGACTCCGACGGCGACGGGCAGACCGACATCGAGGAGCTGGCCGCCGGCACCAGTCCGACCAATTCGTCCAGCGCGTTGAGCATCACTTCGATCACGGTGGATTTCCTCAATCGCAATGTAGTCCAGTTCCAGACCGTTTCTGGGAAGAGCTACCGCGCGGAATACTCGAACGACCTCGTGAGCTGGATCACCGTCTCGGGCGCGACCTTCACCTCCGCCGGCTTCGACGCGCACGGCAACGAACTGACCCAGTGGATTGACGACGGCACTTTGACCGGCGGCCTGCCACCGGTGAAGCGCTTCTACCGCGTGGGACTGCAATGACCCGGTAGCGCGGTCGCCGCCGCGCCGCTACATCCGCTCCACTTCGCGTTTCTCGACAAAGATCTTCAGGCCCTCGCGGCTGAAGTTGTCCATGAACGGTTCGGGATCGAGACCCTCGGGCATGGTCACGCCGCGTTCCTTGATCTTGCCCTCGACGATGAGCCGCGCGGCCAACGCGGGCGGGATGCCGGTCTGCACTTCGGTCAGCGAGTAGCCGTATTTCTCAAAAACCTCGCGATGGTTGTCCATGGTATAGACGAAATACTCCACGCGCTTGCGATCCTTGGTGCCGCGCACTTCGGTGCCGACGCACGAGTAGCCGTCCACGGTGGGGCCGAGTTGCGCGGGCTTGGGCAGGTTCGCGCAGGCCACGCGCACCGGCGCGATCTCGACGCCGTCCACCTTCACCTTCTTCCAACTGTCGAGGTCCAGATACGCGAGCGACTTGGCAATGTGATAGACCTTGTCGGAGAGGCTGTATTTGAACACCGAGTAATTGACGCCCTTGTCCACAAACGGCGGATAGGTGCCGAGGCTCACGCCTTCCTCATGCGCGACGGCGTAGGTTTTCATCAAGCCGATTGGATCGGGGAAGCGCACCCAATCGACTTCCGTTTCGAGCGGCTTGCCGGTGGCGACCTTGCCGTCCTTCACGTAATACGGCACCGCGCCGAGTTCCTCGAAGAGCGTCTCCGGGTTGAAGAGCACGGCGAAGCGGTATCCCTTCACCTCGGCGTTGTCGGCGTCGAGCACGCGGATGGTCGTCGCGGTGTCGAGCCGGTCCATCGCCCAACGCGCAAAGACGTTCACCGCGCCGGGATCGACGCCCAGGCAGAGGATGGCGAGCAGATCCTTCGCGAGAAACGCATGGTGAAACTTTTCAATCTCGGCCTCGAAGGAATTCTTGCCCGGCCGCTTGACGCCGGGAGGCGAATAAATGTCCGCCGCGAGGTCGATGTAGTGCGAGCCGGACTGCGCACAGGCTTCGAGCACGGAATGGTTCACGTGCCAGGTGGCGGCGTTGACGGTGACGTTGATCTTGAGGTCGGCGATGAGTTGCGCCAGCCGCGGGGTCTGGAGGGCATCGACCGGGTGGACTTCGAAGCGGCTTTTCTTGGTGCGCTCGCGCAGCTTTTCGGCGAACTGCGTGTCGATGTCCGCGAGCACGATCTTCTCGAAGCAGTCGTACTCGTGGAGCTTCTGGCCGATGACCGAACCCACTCCGCCGATGCCGATGACCATGGCGTTTGCCATAAATTGTGCGCGTGCTGCGGCTGCT
>DATDFH010000652.1:0-12881 GCA_036522715.1 Verrucomicrobiia bacterium | reverse complement strand
ACCCGCACTCGCTGGGTTTTCTCTACACAGCCGTCACGATGTATCTCGGCTTTCCCTACTACGGCGACGAATACAAGGTCATGGGTCTTGCGCCCTATGGCGAGCCGGAGTATGCGGATTTTTTCCGCCGCCTGATTCGTCCCAAGGGTGACGGATTCGAGTTGAACCTTGATTACTTCACGCACCATCGCCACGGCATCAAGATGGTGTGGAACGACGGAGCGCCGGTGGTCGCGCCATTTCACAGCGAGCGGCTGGTGCGCGAAATGGGACCGGTTCGAGACAAGAATGAACCCGTCACGCGCAAGCACGAGAACCTCGCGAAGTCGCTTCAGGTCGTCACCGAGGAAATCATCATGCACCTGTTGAGAAAGCTTCACGTGCGTACGGAATGTCTGGATGTGTGTCTGACCGGTGGCGTGGCGATGAACTCCGTCGCCAACGGCAAGGTGACGCGAGAGACGCCATTTCAGAATGTTTATGTTCCCGCCGGCGCGGCGGACAACGGCACTTCGTTCGGCGCGGCGTATTACGTCTGGAACCGGCTGCTGGGCAAACCGCGCGGCTTCGTGCAGGACCACGCCTATTGGGGATCGGAGTTCGACGCGACGGCGTGTGCGACGGCGATTCGCGACGCGGGCCTGCCCTGCGAAACCCTTGCCGAACCTGAGCTGCTCGACCGGACTGCGGATCTCATGATCGGCGGCAAGGTCGTGGGCTGGTATCAGGGCCGGATGGAATTTGGCGCGCGCGCACTCGGCAACCGCTCGCTCATCGCCGACCCGCGCCGCACGGATATGCGCGACATCATCAATCTGCGCATCAAGTTCCGCGAAAAATTCCGGCCGTTCGCGCCGAGCATTTTGGAGGAACACGTCGGCGACTGGTTCGAGATCAACGAGCCGACGCCGTACATGGAAAAAGTCTTTCCCATTCGCCCAGAGAAGCGGGCGTTGATCCCCGCCGTGACGCACGTCGATGGCAGTGGCCGGCTGCAATCCGTTTCGAAAGCGACGAACCCGTTGTATCACGGCTTGATCTCGCGGTTCCTTGCGAAGACCGGTGTGCCGATCATCCTCAACACCTCGCTCAACGAGAACGAGCCGATTGTCCGCACGCCGGCCGAGGCGATCAGTTGTTTCCTCCGGACCGACATGGATGTGCTGGTGTTGGGGCCGCACGTCATCGACCGGCACCGGCCCGATTTCCCGGCGCAGTTCCGCAAGCGCATCGAGGCGGAATGAAACAGCCGGCGGAAGCAGATTGCACTCCGCACCGCGCGTGGCTCTGGCTGCGGCGCGGTGCGCTGGTCTTGGTGGCGGTGCTGCTGCTGGTCGTCGCGGGATATGGTTGCGCGCCCTCGCTGCTGTCGCTGGAGAGTCACGCGAAGGAGGCGGACGTGATTGTCGTGTTGGGCGGGGAGACGCCGCGACGGGTCGCGCGCTGCGCGGAATTGTTTCATCAGGGAGCGGCGCCGCGCGTGGTCGTGACCGGCGGCGGTGATGCGACGATCATCAAACGCTACCTCCTGCAGGCCGGCGTTCCGGCGAAGGCGATCACTTTGGAAACGGAATCCAGCACCACTCGCGAGAATGCCCAGCGCACGGCGCCACTGCTCGCGCAGGCAAATGTCCGGCGCGCGTTCCTGGTCACGTCGTGGTTTCACATGCGGCGTGCGGTGGCGTGCTTCCGGCACTACGCGCCCGAGGTTGCGTTTTACCCGGCGCCGTCGGTCTATTCGTGGGCGGCTTACAACTCACCCCGTTGGGAGAAGTTCAAAGGAGTCTATCGCGAGTACGGAAAGATTCTCGGCTACCTGGTGCGCTTCGGAATTTTCCCGTTCGTCTCCGCACCGGAGTAACGCAAGCAGCTTCGCATGACCGACGCGAATAAATCCGTCCTCTTCATCAACCGCGTCTATCCGCCGGGGCAGGGCGCGACGGGCGAGTTGCTCGCCGAACTCGCGGAGGCCCTTGCACAGCAGGGGTGGCGTGTCACGGTGATCGCCGGCCGTCCGTCCGGCGTCGCCGCGCGAAGCGAAGTGCGCAACGGCGTGACACTCGCGTGGGTGGGCGGCGTGCCCTTCACCAGGCGCTCACACTGGCGGCGCGCGTTGAGCTACTTGAGCCTTTACCCGGCGATGTGGTGGCGCGCCCTTCGGCTGCCGCGCCATTCGGCGACCGTGCTGCTTACCGATCCGCCGATGCAGTTTGTCTTCGGCCCATTGCTCCGATTGTGCAAAGACGGCCGCGTCGTCCACTGGGCGCAGGACATCTACCCGGAGGTTGCGGAGGAACTGGGCGTGCTCAAGCGCCGTGGCGCGCTGGCCGGCTTGCTGCGCGCGGCGAGCAATTGGGCATTGCGCCGGTGCGATCGCGTCATCGCGTTGGGGTCGTGCATGAAACAGCGCTTCCTCAATCGCGCCATCGCAGCCGCGAAGATCGAAGTGATTCCCAACTGGGCCAACACGGACGAGATCAAGCCCATCGGCTCATCGCAGAGCCGTCTTCGCGTGGAGTGCGGACTGTCGGAAAAGTTTGTTGTCATGTATTCGGGCAACTTCGGCCTCGCGCATACCTTCGACGCGTTGCTTGACGCCGCGGCGCTGTTACGTGAACGCGCGACCCATGTCGCTTTCCTTTTGGTCGGTGACGGCCCACGACTGGCGTGGCTGAAGGAGCAGACGGCTTCGCGCAAGCTCGACAATGTGCGCCTGCTCCCGCCCCGACCGCGCGCCCAACTCGCCGACAGCCTCGGCGCGGCGGATGTGCATCTCATTTCGATGCGCGAGGGGCTGAGCGGCCTCGTGGTGCCCAGCAAAATCTACGCGGTGTTCGCCGCTGGACGCGCCGCGATCTTCCTGGGGCCGCAGGACAGCGAGGCCGCGCAGCTGATCCTGCGTCATCGATGCGGCAGCGTGTTGCCTGCCGCTTCGGGCGAGGCGCTCGCGGAATGCGTGCTCAAGTGGTCCGCCAACCGCGAGGAACTTCGCATCGCTGGCGAACGGGCCGCGCACGCGACGATGGCCGGACTGGGTCTTTCCGCGGCGGTGTGTGAATTTGAGCGCGTGCTGGCCGCGCAGTAGAAAACTCTTTATCGACCGGCCGCCGCGCGCTAATCCTACCATGTTCCTGAGCACTCCGCGCCACACGACAAACAGATGAACCATGCCCAGACAATCATTTGCGGCCTGGCGGGTTTCTTCGTGTGCTGGTTTTCGATTCACCTGATCCTCTCGCGTTCGATCTGGTTTCGGGCGTTGATGGCGCAGCGCCAGTTTCACCAGACGCACACGACGCCGATCCCCCGCTTCGGCGGAGTCGCGCTCGCCGCGGCGTTCGTCACGGTGGCAGTCGCGGCGCTGGTGCTGATCACCCAGGGACCGAGCGGAATCAGGGAAAGCGTGGCCATCATGGTTTGTTCGCTGGCGATGTTCGGACTGGGCTTCGCCGACGACCTGCGGCCGCTCGGTGCGAAGATCAAGTTGCTGGGGCAAATCATCATCGCTGGCGGGGTGTGCCTTGGTGGCCTCGAGATCGCGCAACTCAAGAACCCGTTCACAAATACGGTCCACCAATTGGGCATCTTCGCGGTGCCTGTCACGATTTTCTGGCTCGTCGCGCTGACCAATCTCATCAACCTGGTGGACGGCATCGACGGGCTGGCCGGCGGGATCGGCTTCATGATGATGTGCCTGCTGGCGTACCTGGGTGTGCATACACAGGCGTCATTCACCATCGTGGTGGCGATTGGCATGGCCGGGGCATTGCTCGGGTTTCTCTACTTCAACTTTCCGCCGGCCAAGATTTACATGGGCGACGGCGGCGCGTACCTGGTCGGCTTCCTGATCGGCACGCTGGCCATTTCCAACTCGAACAAGGGCACTGTGGCCGTTGCGTTGCTCGCGCCGACGGTGGCGCTGGCCTTGCCGATCATCGACGTTGCGCTCGCCATCGCGCGGCGCGGCGTGCGCGGGCTGCCGATTTTCCGCCCTGACAAGAAACACATTCACCACCGCCTGGCTGAACTGGGTCTGTCGCCGTTGAAGGTTGTGTTGATCCTCTACGGACTCTCGTTCCTCTTCCTCGTGATGGGATTTCTGGTGTTCTGGAGCGAAGGACGAATGCTCCCGGTGTTCGTGGGCTTCGCCGCGCTGGCGGTGGTGGTTGGCATCCGGATGATGGGCTGGATTCGCAACTGGCTGGAGGTCCGGCACATGGTCGGCGGCGCCGGTGAAATGCGCAGGCGCGTGCGTTATGCCCTGGCCATGAGCGACTGGCTGGACCTGGGCGCGGAGCACGCCGGGACGCCCGATGAGTTGTGGGAGAACTTTGCCTTCGGCGCGCAGCGGCTGGGCTTCTGCCGCGTGCTGCTGCGGCAGGGTGAGAGCGAGCGCTCGGTCACCTGCGCCAACTTTGCCGCCGAGAAATTCGATCTCACCGACCAGCATCAGATCAATGCCGACGTGGCAAGTTTCGATCTGGAGTTCATCGGCAACAGCGCCGTGGAGGAACCCAAGACCTTCTTCCTCCTTTCAGAACTGGCCGCCGAGGCGTGGTTGCGTGCTGCGCGACGCTGGCAACGGACCCACAACCGCGCCATCCAGTTTACTCCGCAGCCGCCGGCAAAGTGAGCGTGCGCTTCTCCGCGCGTCCGGCCATCGTCTGCAACCGTTAGCGTGATTTTGTTTTGAGACATCCTTCCGTCACTTCACCCGCCGCGGCGGACTTGCTCGTCGTCGCACTCACGCTGGCGGCGCCGGTTTTGGGAGCGACCAATCTGCTATGGCCAAAGGCCGCCGTGATCCTTGGCGCTGCGCTCGTGTGGTGGATGAGTCCTCCGTCGCGACCGCAGCCATGGCAGTTCAACACGCTGTTGGCCGCGCTGGCGCTCATGGGTTTTGTGGCGTTACTGCCGCGGGCGTGGTTTCCCGCAGCGCCGTGGAGCGCGCCGCTGCAGCAGTTGGGAGTGACGCTGCCGTCAACCTTTTCACCGCAGCCCTGGCTCACGCTGGAAAAGGCCTTGCTGCTGACCGGCGGTGTGGCGTGGGCCTGGTATCTCGTCTCGCGCAACTGGTACGTCGAACGCCGCGTACTCCTCGGTCTCTATGCTGGCGGCGTGCTGGCCATCGCGATTGTTTCGCTCGCCGCGTTTGCCACCGGACGAAGTTTTATCACCATCACCGGCATCCGGATTTTCGGCGTGTTTCCCAACCGCAATCAGATGGCCAATTTCCTGGCCCTCGGCTGCCTCATCATGCTCGCTCTGGCGATTCACGACGGCATGCGCCGCCACCGTGCGGCGTGGTTTTGGTTTGGCGGTTGCGCGGTGACGCTCGCCGGCCTGCCGTTGACGGGATCGCGCGCGGGGGTGTTGCTGTTCGCGGTCGGCACCGTGGCGTGGCTGGCGTGGATGAGCCGTGTCATGCACCGGCGCCGTTGGCTGGCGATGAGCTTGAGCGGACTGCTGCTGCTTACCGCGGCGCTGTTCTTGTTCGGTACGCCGCTGCTGAGCCGGTTGCGTTCACTCGCCACTCTTCAAACGGAGGAAGCCGGTGGCTCGCGGACGCTGGTCTATCTCGACGCTGCCCGGCTGTTGAAAGAAGCCTCGTGGCACGGTGTTGGCCTGGGCAACTTCGAGCCGCTGTTTGCGAACTATCGTCGCGCCTCTGTCAATCGCTACCGCGCACTGCACCCCGAGAGCGACTGGCTGTGGCTTGGGATAGAAGGCGGCTGGTTCGCGCCGGTGCTCGCGCTGGCGGCGCTGGTGCTGATCGTCCGGCAATGCTGGCCTTTCGCGAAGGGATCGGACCGGGTGCTGCGTTCGGCGGCGCTGGTGTGTGTGCTCCTTTTCGTGGCGCACGGTTTGGTGGACGTGTCTGGACACCGGATCGGCACGCTCTGGCCGGCGCTGTTTCTCCTGGGCATGGCCGCCAACGCCGACTGGACCGCGCGACGCGACGCCGTCCGCATTGGCCGGCTCGGGGCCGTGCCGCTGGCCGCGATCGGAGTGGTATTGCTGCTTTCCGTCCTGCGCGTGACCACGCTGCCGACCTCCGCGACGCTGGCGCGCTTGAAAGCCGGGATCAATACCGCCCTCGAGCAGAAGAAATTTGGCGATGTCCTTCAGCGCGCCAACGACGCGTTGCGGATCGCGCCGCTGGATTGGGAACTCTACTTCGCCCGGGCCACGGCGCGTGCGATGACTTCTCCGGCCACCGGACCGGCCGCGGCGGATTTCGCCATCGCGCGCCACTTGGAGCCAAATCCGTCGGTGGCCTTCGAGGAGGGAAAAATCTGGCTGGGCCGCGACGCCGAGTATGTCGAAAAAAGTTTTTTCCTCGGCCGTGAACCAGAACGCGCCGCGGCGGCATGGCGCGGGCTGATCGAACGGCATCCCGTAGATGCGCCAGAGTTCTTTGAGCAGATGATGTATATTGCGCAGGGCTACCCGGAAATGATGCCCCACCTCCGGAGCATTGCGGACCGCCAACCACGGCTGCTGCTGGGATTCTTGTTCCTCTGTTCGGGCGCTGAATTTGACTCGGCGCTGCAAACGTTGCTGACAGTCGATCCCGGATTGAAATTCGCCTCGCCCGATCAATTGCGCCGGCTCTTCCGCTCGTGGGCGCAGGGCGGCGATCCCGCAGCACTGGAACAAACCTTGGCCGCGCATCCGGTGTGGCTGGAGTCCGGCTGGGTGGCGCTGGGCGAGGTCCGCGAGCAACGGGGCGATTTCGAGGGCGCCTGCGCCTTGGCCCGCCAATTTGTCGGCCGGGCCAGCCTGCCCGCGGTTCCCGGCTCGAAGGATCTTGCCGGCGCGCGCGCGGATTTTATCGCCCGGCCACGGGATCTCGTCGCGGGCGTCCTCTATTTGCAGAGGCTCCTCGATCACGGCGCCCGCGAGGAAGCGCTCCGGATCGTCCGCAATCTTACTGCGCTTCCCGGCGCGCCCGCGTACCTCCACGCGCTCGAAGCGGATCTCTGTTTTGACCAACGCGACTTCCAGCGCGCGTGGGCCGCGTGGAAACGCAGTACCGCGCCGGGCTGAATCCTCCAATCCCTTTCCTCCCCAAAGGCGTTCCTACTTCTCCGCCGCCTTCTTCACCCAACTCCTCCGGCTCGCGTTTGCCCGCGCCAGCCGGATTTCTTCTTCATTCAGGGCGGTGCCCGTCGTGCCGGACGCCATGAGGTTGGTCCGGTCCTGACGATGCGCCAGGCCGAGCGCGTGGCCCAGTTCGTGCGAAGTCACGCGCGGCAGCGGCTCGTCGATCCCCCCGGGAACTTCCTTCAGCGACGCGGTGTCCTTCACGAACACCACGCCGCCGGACCAATAGCCGTTGGGCTGCATCTGCTTCACGTAATAAACGTTGAACGCAATGGTCGCGCGGCTGCTGACCGGAATTACGCCGAGCAGCCAGCGGTCCTTCGGGTTTTCCTCGGGCGCATCGGCCGCGCGCGCCGATTCCTTCACGATGGATTCCACCGCGAACGAAATTCTGGCCTGCGCCCAGACGCGATTGACCTTGCCGAACACGCGGCGAACGTCCGCCTCGGTGAGCGTCGTGTGGACCTGCGGCTGGTTCGTTGATTGGAGCAGATGAACTCGCACCGGAACCACGAGGCGCGGTTCGGGAGAAGCATCGGCCGCGCTGGCGGGAATCCCGGCCAGCGCGAGGAAGATTGCGACGAGGCAGGATGCGAGACGCACGGCCGCAGACTATCGCCCGGCGCGCGCGTTGCCAACGCCGTTCCTGCCGCCTCAAATCTTCGGAGAGCGCGCGATGATGCGCTTGAACGCCCCCGGGTCGAACGCGCGCAGTGTCTTGGTGCGCACATTTCCAAGCGCGCCCAGCGAGAGCATCGCCGCCGTGGCGACTTCGTCATTCGCGGCGTCGAAGATGATCGCGCCGTCGTGGTCGCCCATCGTCCAGTAAGTTTCGCGGACCTTGATACCGCTCTTCTGAGCGGCGGCTTTGAAGGCATTGGCCCGCAGCGGCGACTCGCGGAAGCTCTGCGCACCCTGGTTGGTGAAGTTCAGCAGTGCGATGTAGGTGCTCATAGGTTTTGGCAGTAACCTCGTCAGCTTCGGGACTCGCGGCTGCGAAGGCTTCGCAAGCCTTGGCCAATCCCCAACACCGATTGCCTAGGAGTGACCGTGAATGCGCGACGCCATCCGGGTCGTCAGGCGTTCCATCGCGGGCGAGCGGTCCAGCGGCGGCAGATGAACTTCGAGGAGGCAAAACGTGGAGGTGGTCTTGGCCGCTTTGTGCAGCGCGTCGTCCAGATCCTGTTCGGTGTGGACATCAAAACCGCGGCCGGCCCCGAGCACTTCGGGCAGCCGGTGGAAGTGCCACGGAGCAACGTCGTTGTAGGGACCGTCCTGCAGGTGCCGCTCAGTACCGTAGCCGCGGTTGTTGAGGACGATGACAATCGGGTTGAGGCCGTAGCGCGCGGCGGTCGCCAGTTCCATGCCGGTCATTTGAAATGCGCCGTCGCCGACGAGCACGAGCGGGCGGAGTTTCGGATTGGCCAGTTGCGCGCCGATGCCCGCGGGCACCGCAAAACCCATCGAGGCATAATACGCCGGCCCGAGGAACTCCGTCCGGCGGTGAATGAACAAGTCCGCCGCACCGAAAAGCGCGTCGCCAACATCGGCCGCGACCACGGTGCTGTCGGACAGGAATGCATTGAGGCGCTGGAAGAGCCGCCGCACCGTGAGCGGCGCGTTGGGCCGCGTGGCGACGAAGCGCGCGGGTTGTTTCGGCCGCGGAATCCGGCCGGGCGCGCGCCGGCGGATTCGCGCCTTGAGCAGGCCGTTGACGAAATCCTGCAACCGCACGCCCTCGAAGTTGTGGTAGCGGATCGAAAGTTTTTCGCTGGTCGCGCAAATTGCCCGCGCGAGATCGAGCTGCGCAGTGAACACGCCCAGGTTGATGTCGGTCATGAAGAAGCCGAGCATCAGCACGCAGTCGCTGCCCTCGACGTACCGCCGTACCGCCTCCGGTCCCATCGCGCCTTCATAAACGCCCATGTAACGCGGATGACTCTCGGCGATGATCGACTTGCCGAGGATGGTCGCGGCGACGGGAATGTTGGTCTTCGCGATCAGCTTGAGCAGTTCGTCCTGCAAACCAAAGCGGTGAACCTCGACATCGGCGAGGATGACCGGGCGGCGCGCGCGGTTGAGCATCGCGGTGGCTTCCGCGAGCGCCTCGCGCAAGGCCAGCGGGTCGCTGACTTCGGCCGGCAGCGCGGGCCGGTGCGTGCCGGTCGCGCGTTGGAGTGCGATGTCGCGCGGGAGTTCGATGTACACCGGCCGCTTGAAGCGCAGCGCGGCGTTGATCACGCGGTCGATCTCCGCGCGCGCAGTCTGGGGATCATCCAGCACGGTGGACGCGACGGTGAGTTCGTCGAACACCTTTTTCTGCGTGTCGAACTCGCGCACCTTGTGGTGGAGCAGGGGATTCCTCTCGCGTTCACGCATTCCGGGCGCACCACTGATGACGACCACGGGCGATTTTTCGGCGAACGCCCCGGCGATGGGATTGGCCACCTTCAACCCGCCGACGCAATACGTGACGCACACCGCGCCGAAACCGCGCACGCGTGCGTAGGCGTCGGCGGCGAAGCCGGCGCCCTGTTCGTCGCCGGTGTTGATGAGCTTCACGGGGCTGCGGAGGAGCTGGTCGCAAAATCCGAGCACGTAGTCGCCGGGAATTCCGAAGATGTGGTGGACGCCGTTGGCGTGGAGTCGTTCAATGAGATACTCGCCGATGGCAGGTGAACCTTTCATAAGCCCGGAGACATGCAACGCACGCTAACACGCGCCGACAGGGCGGTCAAAACCCGCCCGCGTGGAACGCAACGTCCATTTGCTTGTGTTGGCGGGCAGTTCGCCGCATCCTGAAATCTGCTTGGGCGCCATGAACAAACCGCTGCGCGTGCTGATTGTCGAGGACTCGGAGTTCGATGCCCGCCTGCTGGTCAACATGCTCCGCAAGGGCGGTTACGAGCCGAACTATCGGCGCGTCGAGACTGCCGAGCAGATGCGCTCCGCGCTCGCCGAGCAGCCGTGGGAAATCATTCTTTCGGACTACAACCTTCCCATGTTCAGTGCGCCCGATGCGCTCAAGACGCTCCAGAACTCCGGCCTCGATATCCCGTTCATCATCGTCTCCGGCGGCATCGGCGAGGACATCGCGGTGGCTTCGATGAAGGCCGGCGCGCACGACTACTTGATGAAGGGCAACCTCGCGCGCCTCTCCGTCGCCGTGGACCGTGAGTTGCGCGAAGCCGAAGTCCGTGCGGCGCGGCGGCAGGGGGAGATTTCGCTGCGCGAGAGCGAGCACCGCTACCGGTTGCTGTGGGAAACCGCCGCCGACGCGATCGTCCTGATGGATACCGACAGCTTGATCGTTTTCGCCAATCCCGCGACCAAGGTGGTTTTCGGTTACGAACCGGAAGAGATCATCGGCCAGAAACTCACGATGCTGCAGCCGGAAAACTTGCGCTCGCTCCATCTCGCCGGGCTGGGACGCTACCTCAAGACGGGCGTGAAGAAGTTGAACTGGCGCGCCACCGAGACCGTCGGCTTGCGCAAGGATGGCACCGAGTTTCCCATTGAAGTCAGCTTCAGCGAAATGGAGTGGAGCGGCGCGCGGCAATTCGTCGGGTTCATCCGTGACATCACCGAGCGCAAACGCGCCGAGCAGGAGTTGCGCGAGAACCAGGAACAGTTCCGCGTCGCGCGCGAAATCCAGCAGCGCCTCTTCCCGAAGGACGCGCCGCAGGTGCCCGGCTTCGAGATCGCGGGCGCCAGCCAGCCCGCTGAGGCGACGGGCGGCGATTATTTTGATTTCCTGCCGATGCAGGGCGGCAAGCTCGGCGCGGTCATCGGTGACGTCACGGGCCACGGCCTCGGTCCGGCGCTGTTGATGGCCGAGACGCGCGCGTTCCTGCGCCTGCTGGTGCTCAACCGCGACGATGTGGGTGAAATCCTGACTCGTGCCAACCTCGCGCTGGCGAGCGACGTGGATTACGAGCACTACGTGACGCTGCTCTACGTGCAGCTCGACCCGGACGCGCGCGCGCTGCATTGGGCGAATGCCGGTCATACCAGCGGCTATGTGCTCGCCGCCGACGGCCGCGTGCGATTGGAACTCAAGCGCAGCGAACTTCCCCTCGGGCTCAAGCCCGCCACGCAATACCACACGCAGCCGACGGTTCAATTGTTTCCCGGCGACGTCATCCTGTTGTTGACCGACGGCATCGAGGAAGCGATGGCGCCCGACGGACGGTTGTTCGGAGCCGACCGCGTGCTCGACGTAGCGCGGCAGCACCGGCAGAAGGCGGCGGGGGAAATCTTGCAGGCGATCACCGCGACCGTGCGCGAGTTCACCAAGGCCGACACTCAGGAAGACGACGTGACCTCAATAGTCATCAAGGTGGATTCGGACACCGCGCCCCGGACGTAACGTCGTTCATCATCGTAGGTCGGCAGATGTTTCGTGCGGCCCGGAATAGTCTTGATGCGCCAGTGCGCCTTCGGCTTAATCGCCGCCGCCAGGGCCCATGGAATGCGGACTTACGAACCCCGCCAGGGCCGGAAGGCAGCAACGGCAGTTTGCTCCGCATCCGCCGTGGTCACCCTGGCACTTTCGATTCGCGAATTCGAATTGACGAATGACAAGGGTCGCTCGTTTCCTGCCTTGCTCGTAAGTCGCAAATCGTAAATCTTGAACCTGAAATGTCCTATCAGGTCATAGCGCGCAAGTATCGCCCGCAGCGGTTCGAGCACGTTGTTGGTCAGGAGCACGTCACGGTGACGCTGGCCAATGCGATCCGGCAGAGCCGCATCGCGCACGCGTATCTCTTTTGCGGGCCGCGCGGCACGGGCAAGACCACCATCGCGCGCATCTTCGCCAAATGCCTCAACTGCACCGGCGGCCCCAACGTGGATTTCGCCGACGATGATCCCAAGTGCGCCGAGATCGCCGAGGGCCGCTCGCTCGATGTGCTTGAAATCGACGGCGCCAGCAATCGCGGCATCGACGAAATCCGCGACTTGCGCGAGACGGTCAAATACGCGCCCGCCACGTCGAAGTTCAAAATCTACATCATCGACGAAGTGCACATGCTCACGAAGGAGGCGTTCAACGCGCTCCTCAAGACGCTCGAAGAACCACCGGCGCACGTGAAGTTCATGTTCGCCACCACCGAGCCGGAGAAGGTGCTGCCCACGATTCTCTCGCGGTGCCAGCGGTTCGATCTGCGGCGTATTCCGACCAACCTGATCGTCAAACATTTGACGCACATCGCCGGCCTGGAGAAGATTCAAATCGACTCCCCGACGTTGTACGCGATTGCGCGCGGCGCGGAAGGCGGACTGCGCGATGCGGAATCGACACTCGACCAGCTCATCAGCTTCTGCGGCGAGCGCATCGAGGAGACCGACGTGCTCTCGATGTTCGGCCTGACCGCGCGCGCTCAAATCCTGGCGCTCACCAACGGCATCGTCGGCGGCGACACGGTGGCCGTGCTGCGCGAACTCAACGACCTCGCCAGCAGCGGCAAAGACCTGAGCCGGCTGGTGTCCGAGTTGTTGAACCACTTCCGCAACCTGCTGATCTACCAGGTGTCGGGCGGAGACCTTTCGCTGCTCGAAGCGTCGGAGCAGGACGTGGCGATCTTCGCGGAACAATCGCCGAAGATTTCCACCGACGCGCTCACCCGCATCATGGAGGTGCTGGCCGATTGCGAGACGCGTCTGCGGGACGCGGTGTCGAAGAAGATCCTCATCGAAGTGGCGCTCATGCGGGCGATCGAAGCGCGCGGTGCGGTGTCCATCGACAGCGTGCTGCGGCAACTCCAACAACTGCG
>DATDFH010000651.1:0-2488 GCA_036522715.1 Verrucomicrobiia bacterium | reverse complement strand
ATCGACCACGTTCGAATTCCAGGTGGATCGACCGGGGACGTTTCCGTTTTACTGCGCGCTCACCGGCGAGCCGGGCCATAAGATGATGCACGGCGAGCTCGTCGTCCGCTCAAAGTAAACAAAGTACGTAGAGCTCGGCGTAAGCCGGGTCGCTGGCGGCTCACTAACTGGTCATTGGCTGCCCACCTGGACCGCCAGCGCACGCGTTTGGCTCGGATCGGAACCTGCAGTGCAGCCGGGCCATGAGCGAGCCCAGGGGTATCGTCCTCGCGCTTACCTTCCTTGTCACCGGTTGCGGAGGACTGACAACTCTCCCGCCCACTTCCCCATCAGCATTCGCAGCGGTGCAGTCCTCGCCGACGACGGCAACGCTCACCACACCGGCTCCTGCGCATACCGTTGGACCCGACGTGCCCGCGGGCCTCGCGCCGACGACGCAGGTCATCAACGGAACAGTGGGCCCGCTCGCGAGCTACGCAGCGCCCTGCTACGTGGGTCTCTATGCGTGCGAGAAGTATCGCTTCATGCTGCAGCAACAGGGCGCGGTCGAAGTGACGCTGTCATGGGAGGGCAGTCCGCGCGGCATGCTCATTCAGCTGTATCGCGCGGGCGCGGGGCTCGTGCACGAAGACGTGGCGCCGCGCGATGGCGTGCCGACAATTACTTTCCGCCGCGTGGGCCTGGAGGCGATGGAGTACGAGCTGCGCGTCGTGAACTGGGAATCCGCGGTGTCGCACGCCTTCACATTGACGTACACCACGTGGCAATAGACGAGAGCTCCAAGTTCCAAGCTCCAAGATCCAAGCTCCAAGTGACAACACGCAAGGTCGACTTTTCCGACGGTCGATACGCCGAATCGGGTGAGCGGCGACGGTTCAGCACTGAGATGGCGAAATGTGGTGAGTCGAGTGCGCTTGAAACCATGATGTAACGGATATCAGCGGCCGGTGTCCCGTTTGCACACCGCGGCAGCGCCAGCAATGACGCTGATTCATGAAGTTCGCCGCAATCCGCTGCTGGCATTCGTGCCAGCCGTTCTTGTGACGAATTCAGTCGCTCCTGCGGCGCACACCCTGCTCTTCGTGCTGTCCGTCTTGGCGATTATGCCGCTTGCCGCAACGCTGAGTCGTGCCACCGAGGCGGTGGCGACGCGAACCGGCGACGCCGTCGGTGGACTGCTGAATGCGACGCTCGGCAACCTCACCGAACTGGTCATCGCGCTCGCGGCGTTGCGCGCCGGTCAGTACATGCTGGTCAAAGCATCGATCGCCGGCGCCATCGTCACCAACTCACTGTTCATGCTCGGCGCGTCGTTTCTGCTGGGCGGCCTTCAGCATCACATCCAGGAATTCAACCGCAATGGGGCGAGGCTGCAGGCGAGCCTTCTCTTCCTGGCCACGATTGCGCTGCTCGTTCCATCTGCCGTCGGCGATGCCGGCGCGGCGTCGGTCGCTAAGTTCACCACGGAGGTGAGCGTCGGCCTGGCGGGCCTGCTGATCCTCGCGTATGCGCTCGGCCTGTGGTTCTCGCTCGGCACGCATCGCGAAGTGTTCGCCAGTGCCGCGCCGCACGACGAAGAGAGCAGGTCCTTGCCGCTCGGCGTCGCGCTCGGCGTGCTGGCGGTGGTCACTCTACTGGTCGCGCTCGTCAGCGAAGTGTTCGTGGCGTCGGCCGAGCGCGCGGGGGACGCGTTCGGCATGACACCGGCGTTTGTCGGGTTCATCGTCGTAGCGCTCGTCGGCGCCGCCGCCGAGATGGCGTCGGCGTTCGCCGGGGCACGCAGGAATCGCCTGGATCTCAGCGTCAGCATCGCGCTTGGCAGTGCCGTGCAAATCGCGCTGTTCGTGGCGCCGGTTCTGGTCCTGCTGAGCCATGTCATGGGCCCCCAGCCGATGGATCTGCAGTTCTGGCCCGGTGCCGTGGTGATGATGCTCGTCGCCGCCCTGACGGCGGCGCTCGTAACGAGCAGCGGCCGCTCGGCCTGGTTCGTCGGCGTACTCGTATTGATGGTCTATCTGATCTTCGCGATGACGCTGTATCTGCTGCCGCCGCGCGCGCAATGAACGCCGTACGCATCCGACGCGCGCTCGAGCCCAGTGAGCGCACCGCCGAAGTGCTCTTCGGGCTGATCATGGTGCTCACCTTCACCGGAACGCTCAGCGTCGCCGACGCGGGACGCGCTGATGTCCGAGCGATGCTGATTGGTGCGCTCGGATGCAATCTGGCCTGGGGCATCATCGACGGCGTGCTGTACCTACTGAGTACGTTCGCCCAGAAACACCGCCCGCGAGCGTTGACGGCGGCCGATTGGTACGGCGCGTTGGCCGTGTTCCTGCTCGTATTCCTATCGACACTGCCGGTGGCCGTGCCATTCGTCATCATTCACGACGCATCGACGGCGCTGCGGGTGTCCAACGCCGTTGCCGTGGGCATGCTGCTTATCGCCGGCATGGAGTACGGCCACGCCATCGACCTGTCGCCGTGGGAG
>DATDFH010000650.1:0-2040 GCA_036522715.1 Verrucomicrobiia bacterium | reverse complement strand
ACTTCGCCATCGCCGCCGTTGGCGACGACGACCTGCTTCGAGACGGGCAGGTAGAGCACGCCCTGTGGTTCGTGGAAGCCCGGCAGGCTGAGAGCGCGGCAGCCGGCCTTCAAGTCCACGACTTCGAGGGTGTTGTTGATCTTCGCGGCGATGAAGAGCCGTTGCCCGGCGAGGTCAATTGCCAGGTGGTCGAATTTTCCTTGGACGCTCGGCAAGGGAATCGATTGCACCAGTTCGAGCGGGGCGTGAGTCGCGGCACGGCCGGTCGCGCAACCCACCGTACACGCGGCGGCGAGCAAAAAAGGCCACACCAGAATTCGGGAAAGGGGGCGATGGTCTGTCGGCATAATGATTCCACGTGGCGCGTTGGCGCGAGTAGGAGTCATCAGCACTGAAAACGATTCAGGCGGTTTTCCCACGAAGGGAGGGCAGACAGCCATTGCCCGGAAACGCGTGACGAAATAACGACTGCGCGGGACAAAGTCAACCGCCAATTCACGCGGGCTTCGTTTCGTTCGCCCGGTATTTGAGCACGCGTACGTCTTCCAGCGTGACGAGGCCGTCGGTCATCATTTCGTCGAGGAGCGGCAGGAGCAGGTTGATCTGCTCCTCGCTGTCCACGATTTCGATGATCATCGGCAGGTCCTCGGATAGGCGAAGGATTTTCGCGGTGTGCAGGTGGCTGTTGGCACCGAAGCCCATCGGGCCGCGGAGCACCGTGGCGCCGGCGAGACCCAGTTCGCGCGCCTTGAGCACGATGGCCTCGTAGAGCGGCTGGTGATGCCAGCGGTCGCTCTCGCCGATGAAGATGCGGAGGAGTTTACCGTTCTCGGGAATTTTCATGCGGGTCAGCGGTTTAGGGTTTGCGCCGCGAGATGACCGAGCCACACGGCCACGAGGCACAGCGCGACGGAGCCGAGGATGTTCAGCCCGGCGTAGAGCCATTCGCCGTCGCGGGCGAGATTGAGAGTTTGGAGGCTGAACGATGAGAACGTTGTGTAGCCGCCGCAAATGCCAGCCATGAGAAAGTTGCGCGCGGCGGGCGGCAGCAACATGCGCCCCTCGGTGCCGCTGATCGCAAAGATGAAACCGATGAGGAACGAGCCCGTGACGTTCACTACCAGCGTGCCGAGCGGAAACGCCTCGCCGAAGCGGTGCGCGACGATGCCCGAAAGCCAGTAGCGCAGCACGCCGCCCAAGGCGCTGCCAAAGGCGATGAAAAGATAGTTGATCATCGAGCCGTCGCGTTACGCGCGGCAGGATGGACAAAGCCGCGCGATCTCGCAATGGGAACAATCGGGGTTGCGCGCGACGCAGCGGCGGCGGCCGTGCCAGATGAGCCAGTGGCTGAAGAGCGTCCAGTCCTTTTGCGGGACCAGCTTCATCAACTCCTGCTCGATCTTCACCGGATCCTTCTGCTTCGTGAGGCCGAGACGTTCGGAAAGACGCGCGACATGCGTGTCCACCACGACGCCGACGTTGATGTTGAAGGCGTTTCCCAGGACGACGTTCGCCGTCTTGCGGCCGACGCCGTCGAGGGCGTGGAGTTCCTCCATTGTGCGCGGCACCTCGCCGCCGTGTTTCTCGGCCAGCGCGCGGCAGCAGGCTTGGATGTTCTTCGCCTTGTTCCGGAAGAAGCCGATGCTTTTAATGGTCTCCTCAAGTTTCGCGAGCGGCGCTTCCGCGTAATCCTTCGCTGTGCGGCACTTCTTGAACAGTTCCGCCGTCACGATGTTGACCCGCTTGTCCGTGCATTGCGCGGAAAGGATCGTTGCGATGAGCAGTTCGAGCGGATTGGAGAAGTTCAGTTCACAGTGCGCGTCCGGGTAAGTTTTCTTGAGTCCCGCGATGATCTTCTGCGCGCGGGATGTCCTGGCTGCGGCGGATTCGCGGGGCATGGCGAATCGGGAGACTAGACGGGCTCCGGCGGGTGAAAGTCCTCGCTGGCTTTGAACTTCGGCGTGCCGTCGCGCGCCTCGGGGTACTCGAAGACCTTGCCCTCGAAGTTGCGGATGACCACGCGGTCCTCGTTGCGACTGA
>DATDFH010000649.1:0-11505 GCA_036522715.1 Verrucomicrobiia bacterium | reverse complement strand
CGCCGCCGCGCGTGCCCGTGAGCGTGACTTGCGACACCGCATGCGCCACGGCGCCCTCGACGTGAATGTCCGTCGCACCGATGCTGAGCGTGAGCTCGCCGAACGCCTGCGGTGCCTGTCCGGCGAGCGTCGCGAGGTTCTGGATGCCGCTCTCCGACTGCAGCTCCGGCGCGCTGAACGCGACCGTCGGCTCGAGGCCCTGCTTGAAGACGCCGTTGATACGTGCCGTGCGCAGGATGACGTTCGTTTCGTCGGGCTTGGTCTCGACGGCGTTCGCGAGCTCCTTCAGCCGAAGCAGGATCTTGTCCTCGTCGGAGCCGCCGAAGATCACGTAGGCGAGCAGCGCGAGCGACCCGACGATCACGGCGAGCGCCACGCGCGAGCGAGTGAAGAGCTCGCTCACCTGCGCCGCCGTGGCTGAATGAGCTTGGCGACGAGGCCGGTCCAGCCCGTCTGGTGCGTGGCGCCGAGGCCGCGCCCGCTGTCGCCGTGGAAGTACTCGTGAAACAGGAGATAGTCGCGAAAGTGCGGATCGCCCTGGAGCTTCGGCTGGTCACCGAAGCACGGGCGCCGTCCCTCGGCGTCACGCAAGAAGAGCGCCGTCAGGCGACGACCGAGCTCCTCGGCGACCTCGAGCAGCGTGAGGAAGCGGCCGGAGCCGGTGGGACACTCCACCTTGAACTCGTCGCCGTAGTAGTGGTGGAACCGCTGCAGCGACTCGATGATGAGGTAATTGACCGGGAACCAGATCGGCCCGCGCCAGTTGGAGTTGCCGCCGAACAAGCCGGACATGGATTCCGCAGGCCAATAGCCAACTTCCATCGTGTGGCTGTTGGTGTTGAAGCGGTACGGCCCGCGCTCGTGAACTTTTGACAAGGCGCGGACGCCATAGTCGCTGAGGAATTCCGTCTCATCGAGCATCCTTCGCAGGAGGCATTTCATGCGATGCCCGCGCAGAAGCGAGAGCAGATGCCGCTCACCCTGACCACGATCCTTCCAGCGGGAGACCAAGTTGGCGAGGTCGGGCCGATGTTGGAGCATCCATTCCAATCGTCCGGCAAACCCGGGCAGTTGCTCCAGGAGTTCCGGTTCGAGCGTCTCGACGGCGAACAGCGGAATCAGTCCAACCATCGAACGCACTTTCAGCGGCGTGCTTTGGCCGTTGGGCAGATTGAGCACGTCGTAGTAGAACTCGTCCCGGTCACACCACAGGCCGATGCCCTCGTCGCCGATGTTGTTCATCGCTTCGGCGATGTGAAGGAAGTGCTCGAAGAACTTCGTGGCGATGTCCTCATAGACATTGTTGTGCTGCGCGAGTTCGAGTGCGATGCGCATAAGGTTGAGCGAATACATCGCCATCCAGCTCGTGCCGTCGGCCTGGTTGATGAAACCGCCAGTAGGCAGCGGTGCGCTGCGGTCGAAACAGCCGATGTTGTCGAGGCCGAGGAAGCCGCCCTGAAAAATGTTGCGGCCCTGCGCGTCCTTGCGATTGACCCACCAGGTGAAATTGAGCATGAGCTTGTGGAAGACGCGTTCGAGGAACGCGAGGTCGCCAAGGTCGTTCGGATTGGTTTCGCGGCGTTGCTTGCGATCCATTTGAAAAACGCGCCACGTTGCCCAGGCGTGAACGGGCGGGTTCACGTCGCCAAATGCCCACTCATACGCGGGCAACTGACCGTTCGGGTGCATATACCACTCGCGCGTGAGCAAGGTGAGTTGGTGCTTGGCAAACTCGGCATCCACCAGCGCAAGGGGAATACAATGGAACGCCAAATCCCACGCGGCATACCACGGGTATTCCCATTTGTCGGGCATGGAAATGATGTCGGCGTTGTTGAGATGCTGCCACTCAGCGTTGCGACCGTGCTTGCGTTCGTTGGGTGGTGGAGGACAACTCGGGTCGCCTTTGATCCACTCGCCGATGTCGTAATAGAAGAATTGTTTCGACCAGATCATTCCGGCGAACGCCTGGCGCTGGACGTTGCGTGCGTCGGCATTGGCGTTGTCCGCTTGCAGGGCCTCGTAAAATTCATCAGCCTCGCGCAAACGCGCGGCAAACACGGCGTCGAAATCAGCGAACGGTTTCGCGCTCGTGGATTTACCAAGACGCAACCGTACACTGGTTGAGCGATTCGCGGGAATCGTCAGTTTGTAGAGCGCGCCGGCTTTCGTGCCGGTGCGGTTGGGATGCACTGCGGCCTGATTTCCGTGAACGACGTATTCGTCGAAGGCGTCCTTGAAGAAGCCCTGGGCGTCAGACTGGCCGTGGAGCCGTCGGGCATTCGTTTCGTTGTCGCAGAACAACAGTTCCGGCTTGCCTTCACAAGACAGAGTGTAATCTCCCAATTCCGCGTGTTTCGCGGAAATCGCACCGGGCTTGTCGAGGGACAGTTGCGGCTTCTTAGCGCCAGGTTTCCACGACCAGGTGTTGCGAAACCACAGTTGCGGCAAGAGATGAATAGTGGCTTCCTCCGGCCCGCGATTGTGAACCGTCACCCGGACCAGAATATCATCGGGGGATGCCTTTGCGTATTCGATGAACACGTCGAAGTAGCGGTCGTCGTCGAAGATGCCGGTGTCGAGCAACTCAAATTCAGGCTGGCCGCTGTCGCCTTTGCGTCGCGCGTTTTCCTCCACAAGCCGCGCGTAGGGAAACTCCCACTGCGGATACTTGTATAGCATTTTGAGATAGGAGTGCGTCGGCGTGGCGTCGAGGTAGTAATAAAGCTCCTTTGCATCTTCGCCGTGATTGCCCTCGCTGTTCGTGAGGCCGAAAATGCGCTCCTTCAGAATCGGGTCTTTGCCGTTCCACAGCCCGAGCGAGAGGCAGAGACGCTGTTGGTCGTCGCTAATCCCCGCAATACCGTCCTCACCCCAGCGATACGCGCGGCTGCGGGCGTGGTCGTGCGGGAGATATTCCCAGGCGTTGCCGTGTGGCGAATAATCCTCACGCACCGTGCCCCATTGGCGTTCGGAAAGATATGGCCCGAACCGACGCCAGGGTTCAGTATTGGCGTTGGCGGCGGCGAGTCGGCGTGATTCAGCGGTTTGGTTCATGGGCAGTGAATTGGGTTCGGAATTAAACGGTGACAGCTACCCGTGGCCGGGTGGCGCGCGGCTTTGACACCGCTCCATTTCTCGTTGGTTGGACAGCAACAGGAATTCGAGACTTTATCGGCATAGGCGCGACGAGGCGGACTGAAGTCCGAGCGTCCGCACGTTCAGCGAGGACAACTTGATCCAGGCGCAACGCTTCGCCGACGGACCAGGCCTGGAACGGACAACCGCGTGGAGTGTGCGGCGGTTCGGCGTCGGCGATTTCCGAAATGTGGCCGAGGCCGGCTTCTCCAAGGTGACCAAGGAGCGGGGTGAGGAATTGTTCGCGAGCCTTGCGCTTTACAGCGGCGTTGTTACCGCGCACGCGCACCCACGCCTCGACGAACGGTCCAATCAGCCAGGGCCAGACCGTTCCCTGATGATACGAGCCATCACGCTGCATCACGCCGCCGTCGTAATGCGGCCTGTAATTTGGTTCACCGGGCGCGAGCGAACGCAAGCCGAGCGGTGTAATCAATTTTCCTTCGACCAGCGCGACAACCTTTCTCGCCTGGTCGCCTTCAAGCAACTGAAACGGCAATCCGCCCACCGCGAAGATTTGATTCGGACGAAAGGCGGCATCCGTTTCACCGGCGCGATGGTTCACGTCAATGACGTCGTAGAGGCAGCCGGCTTTCTCGTTCCAGAACTTGTCGCGGAAGGATTTCAGACCGCGCTCGAAATGCTCTTTCCAGCCGGGAGAAAACTGCGAGGCGATCTTGAGCGCGTTAAGCCAGAGCGCCTGAATCTCCACCGGCTTTCCAGCGCGGGGGGTGACAACCCATTCGCCAACCTTCGCATCCATCCAGGTGAGTTGCACGCCGCGCTCACCAGCGGCCAACAAGCCGTCCTGGTCCATCCGAATACCAAAGCGCGTGCCGTGCGAGTAACCATCGAGAATCGCGAGGATCGCATCCTGGAACGCCCGTTTGTCCTTCGCGGAGACGATACCGCCCTTGCCACCGCAGGCGCCAAGCAACTCGTGAACGGCGATGACATACCAGAGCGAGGCGTCCACTGAATTGTATTCGGGTTTTGCGCCGTGATCGGGGAAAAGGTTCGGCAACATGCCTTCGGAAACGCTGTTCGCCCACGCAAGCAAGATGTCGCGCGCATCGGCAAGCCTTCCCGTGGCCAAGCAAAGTCCGCGCATCGCAATGAACGTGTCGCGACCCCAATCGGTGAACCACGGGTAGCCAGCCATGATGGTCTTACCGTGACGCCCATTGACGATGTAAGCATCAGCGGCGCGATGAAGAGCCGAGGGAAATTCGGCGCGGCGGAAATGTTCGTTGGTGCGGACGGCTTCGGCGAACTTCGCGGCGGACAAATCGCGTTTGCGCGAGAGCGCGGGCGAGGCGGAAGTGGTGAACATCAATACCGCTTCGCCGGACGCGAGGTCAAAGTTGAAAACGCCGGGTGCGGCAAGGTCTTCCGTGTCGTCGAGGCCCCGCGCGGCTTCGTCTGCGTAGCGGAAGTTCTGATACCAGTGCGGCCCGTGCTGATAGTGGCCGTTGGAGAGCGCGACGACGGCAGGAACACCGGGATAGGGATTCCACGTGACGCGCTCGGCGTCCACGGCGGCATCGAAGCGGAACGTGCCGTTTTCTTTGTGCAGTGCGTGATAGTCGCGGCCCGACAGAAACGGGCGAACGAAGAGCCGCACACTTTTGCGCTGGCCCAGCAAGCGCCAGCAGACTTGCGTGAGTTGCGATTCGCGCGCTACGAGAATTTCCTGCTGGATGCGAGTGCCATCCTCCAATTTGAAAATCCATCGTGGCCACGGCTCCGCTGTGAATTGCTCGATGCGCTGCGCGCCATCGCCGCCGATGACATCGGGGGCGTAGTGTTGCGAGGTGAGTTCAAAGTGGCCAGCGGGGCTTTCGATCCAGGCATCGAATCCGTTCACCAGCACCAATCGCCCGGTGGGCGGCATGGTGGCGATGAGCAACAGTGCGTGGTAGCGGCGCGTACGGATGCCGGTCGAAGTGCCTGAAGCGAAACCGCCGAGGCCGTCGGCTTCGAGCCATTCGCGGGTGGGAATGGAAGGAGTGGTCATGGTTTTGGGTTATGTAAGCGTGTTAGGAGGCCTGAACCTCCTCACTTTGGCTGCCAAGCGAGCTTAGCCGCCAGTTTCGAAGCCGGGATACAAGGTCATCCCGCCATCGACGAAAATACTCGCGCCATGGATGTAATCGGAATCATCGCTGGCGAGCCACACTGCGGCGCGGCCGATGTCGTCCGGCTCGCCGATGCGTTTGTAAGGGATGAGCTTCATCAACTCACGATAAGCCTCGGGCGTGCCCCACGCTTCCATGTTGATGGGAGTGCGGACCGCACCGGGACAAACAGAGTTCACGCGGATGCGATGCGGGGCAACTTCCTGCGCGATGCTTTTCATCATCAGCATTACGCCGCCTTTGCTCGCGGCGTAGTTGACGTGGCCGGCCCACGGAATGACTTCATGGACGCTGCTCATGCAAATAATCTTTCCGGCGGCGCAGGAGACTTCCTTGCGGATGCCACGCCGCTTGAATTCGCGGATGGCTTCGCGGGAGCAGAGGAACTGGCCGGTGAGATTCACGTCGAGGACGAACTGCCAGTCGGCCAGCGTCATCTGGTCAATGGGGGCGTCCTTCTGCAGACCGGCGTTGTTGACAAGAATGTCAATCGTGCCGAACTCCTGAATCATTTTCTTGAACATCGCCTGCACATCGTCTTCTTTGGCGACGTTGGCTTTGTGTGCGAAAGCATTGCCGCCGCGATTGGTGATGTCCTTTACGACTTGCTCGGCAGCCTCAGGACGCGAAACATAATTCACCACCACGTCTGCACCGGCATTAGCGAGCGACATTGCGACGGCTTTGCCGATGCCAGAATTCGCGCCGGTCACAAGTGCTTTCTGGCCTCTTAGGACTTTATTAGTCCGCATCGCCGGCATTACCGCTTCAGGCAGGTTCTCGTCACGGAGATGCTGTTGCATCAACGCCTCGTGTTCCGACGGCATGGACATATTCATATTACGGCTGGGCGGTAGCTTGATTTCGGGCATTGCGTTCATATTTTGAAATTCAGTCTAATCAATCGTTTGGTGCTGCGTGCTCTGGTTGGTCGAGGCACGGGAGCAGTCCTTACAATCTTTCCGCGAACCGATGATTTGCGCGATCCTGTGCCGCGGCGCGCATTGCTTGTAAGGACCTCGTTGTTTTGACGACCAAAGGCCAGCACAGTGGCCTGCGCACGAGCGGCAGGTGCGAGCAAGCGAAGCGCAAGTTATGAAAATCGAGAGCGATCCGGTCGCAGGCGAGCCAATCCAGCAGACCGCCGCGCCGGGTGCTGCCGGCACTTTGTCCGACCCGGAGCGGTGGGTCGAGTTGTATGGCGATTACCTGTTCAAGTATGCGCTGATGCGTCTGCGGGACGCAGCCAGGGCGGAGGACGCGGTGCAAGAAACGTTCCTCGCGGCCCTCAAGGGCGGCAAGGCTTTCGCGGGCCGGTCGGCGGAAAAGAGCTGGCTGGTTGGCATCCTGAAAAACAAAATATGCGACCATTACCGCAAAGCCAGCCGAGAGACTTCATTTACAGATATGGAGTTCTACTCGGACGAAGAAGGCGAGCGTTTCGTTCCGGACGGCATGTTCAAAGACGGCTGGATTCACGAGCTCGGCCCGCAAGAATGGACGAGCCCGGGCGCGAGCTTGGACAGCGAGGTGTTTTGGAAAACATTCCACGATTGCTCAAGCAAACTGCCGAAGAACGTCTCCGCCGTGTTCAGCCTTCGTGAAGTGGACGGCGTGGAGAGCAAAGAGATTTGCGCGCTGCTCAACATTTCGGAAAACAATTTGTGGGTGATGTTGCATCGCGCCCGCATGGCGCTGCGCCGCTGCCTGGAGACGAATTGGTTTGCGAAATAGAATGTGTCCGGATGAAATTATTCGTAAGGATTTCGGCACACCGCCGACGAACCTGTATTGCGACAACTCATCCAGCACGGGTTCGACAGTGCAACCGGTTCAAGCATCGGCAGTGCGCTGGCGGAAAATACAATGAATTGGCTTACTGACACCGCGAAAGCCCTCGCCAGAGGGATGGGGGACCTTTCACCGAGTTGCAAGGCGGCAACCCGTTTGCAATCGGAGGCACTCGACCGCAAGCTCCCGTTGCGTCAGCGGTTCGGCCTGCGTCTTCATCTCATGCTCTGTAAATGGTGCCGCCGTTATGGGAAGCAGATCGCTTTTCTGCGGGAAGCGGCCCACGAGCATCCTGATGAACTGGCAGAACCTGTCCCGCAAAAGCTTTCGAACGAAGCGAGGGAGCGGATCAAGCAAAGACTGCAGGCAGACAAGGAATAAATTGCCTGTAAGGGTTGCCATCTCCCAGCGACTCATGATCAACGATGTCAAAAATGGTCTCCGTGGAAACAACGCTCGAAACGGTCCGTTTGGTGGTGAGTTCGCCGATTCACTACGTGACTCGACTGGCTCGAAGCACGGAGGACGTTTGCGCGGCGCAGTCTTTGCGGTTTCAGGTCTTCAATCTCGAACTCAACGAAGGGCTTGAGCAATCTTACGCCACCGGCCTGGATGAAGATCCGTTCGATGCTGTTTGCGATCATCTAATCGTTGAGCATTTGCCGTCCGCCACTATCGTCGGCACATACCGATTGCAAACCGGGCGCAATGCGGCGGCGCATCGTGGTTACTACTGCGCGCAGGAGTTCGAATTCGAGGTCTTCGAGCCATTTCGCGCGGAGATGATTGAATTGGGACGGGCATGTGTTCATCCGCAGCATCGCAACCTGGTCGTCCTTGGCCTGCTCTGGAAAGGCATCGCTGATTACGCGCGACAGCATAGCGGGCGGTATCTTTTCGGTTGTAGTTCAATCACGTCGCAAGACCCGGCGGTTGGCGCGTCTGGGTATGCTGATCTGTGCCGCAGGCATCTCGCTCAGCCGCAATGGCGCACTAATCCGCTTGCGGCCTACGATTGTTCTCTGAACCAACTCGCCGCTGAGACCGTTAAGATTCCGAAACTGCTCCGAGCCTACCTCACGCTAGGCGCCAAAGTCTGTGGTCCGCCTGCGCTCGACCGTCAGTTCAAGACTATTGATTTCTTGACGCTGCTGGACCTGGAGACCATGCCGTTGTTGGCGCGGCAGAGATTTCTGGGCGCGTGAACTCCTCGCTTAAACATCCATTGCGCGTCGCTGGCCGGCTGTTCTGGCTGGGGAGCGAAATGTTCTTGGCGGCGCTCAACTATGGACTTCACTGCGCATTTTGCTCGCGGGATTCGCTGCCGTCGGCGCGCGCAACGTGGCTGCAAAGCTCATCGCGCCGAGTGCTGCGGGTTTTTCGGATCGAAATACGATTCGACGGCCATATTCCTTCGAAAGGCCTGCTCGTTTGCAATCATCTGAGTTATCTCGACATTCTTGTCCTTGCAGCGATCGTCCCGTGTTTATTTGTTGCCAAACAGGAAGTGAAATATTGGCCGGTTTTTGGCTGGTTTGCAAAGCTGGCGGGAACGGTGTTTGTCCAACGCGAACGGCGTACCCAGGCTGGCCGAACAGTTGATGAAATTGAGACTGTGTTGCAAACCGCCGCGCTCGTGGTGCTATTTCCGGAGGGCACTAGTTCGGATGGCCAGACCGTTTTGCCATTCAAGTCATCGTTATTGGAGCCAGCCGTCCGACAGGCTCATCCGCTATCGGCGGGGTTGATTCAGTATGCGCTCGGTGACGGCGACGTGGGCGAGGAGGTTTGTTACTGGAAGGACATGACCCTCGTGCCTCATCTCATCAACCTGTGTAGCAAGCGCACCGTTCAAGCGTCGGTGAGTTTCAAGCAGTTGCGCGAAGGAAACGCGGATCGCAAGCAACTCGCTCGACAGTTGCACGCGGAAGTCCTGCGGATGAAACACGCGTTTGCCATGTGAAATCCATGAAAATCATCGTCACTTGCGGCCCAAGTTATGAACCGATTGATCAGGTGCGTCGGCTCACGAATTTTTCCACCGGAGAACTCGGTGTTCATTTGAGCAATCAACTGGCCCGTGCTGGTTTTGAAGTCTTTTGCCTCAAGGGTAGCGGCGCGACGCATCCCGGGCCTGGCGAACAATGTCGTCTGAGCCTGTTCGATACGAACGATGACTTGCTCGAATTGCTGAAGCAAACCAGCGAGGCGCATGAAATCGCGGCTGTCTTTCACGTCGCGGCGCTCTGCGACTACAAAGTCATGAGCGTGGAAGACGATCAGGGTCGAACCTGCACCTCGCCCAAAATCGCCAGTCGCTCAGGCGCGCTCACCATCAGCCTCGAACCGGCAACGAAGGTGATCGCTAAGATGCGCTTCTTGTTCCCGAAAAGCATTCTCGCCGGCTGGAAATACGAATTGGCCGGCACCCGGAAAGAGGCGTTCGACAAAGCTCGACGGCAAATCAAGGACAACCGCACCGATGCGTGCGTCTTGAACGGCCGAGCTTACGGTCCCGGCTTCGCCTTTTGCCGGTCAGGTTGGCAAAATGGGCCCCCCCTACTGTCAGCAAAAACGTCAGCAAAGGTGTTGGAAAGGTGCTGGGTCGAGTAGTAGTGGTGTAGTGCTTGACTCATCGGCAAAATCGAGCATTTTTAGCGCAGAAACGACGCTTTAGGCGACCGATTCCGACCTCGCCTCCAACCTTGCAACCCACACAATGGAACCAAGGTCAGGACAACAGCTCGCGGACTGGGCTCGCCTCCGTTATGGCCGCGTCCGTCAAGCTGTCGTCGCGGCCGTCGTGGGGATAGGTCAGTTTGCGGTGATCGAGACCCAGCTCAAGAAGCAGAGTGGCGTGGAGATCATAAACGCTGACCACATCCTGCACCGATTTGTAGCCGAACTCGTCAGTAGCTCCATGCACATAGCCCTTCTTAAAACCGCCACCCGCAAGCCAGAGTGAGAAGCCGTGCCGATTGTGATCTCGGCCGTCTTTGCCTTGGGACACCGGCAAACGGCCGAACTCTCCGGTCCAAAGCACGATCGTGTTCTCGAGCAGGCCGCGTTGCTTGAGGTCCAGCACGAGCGCCGCGCTGGGCTGGTCAGTCATCTCGCACAAGCCGCGAAGTTTCTCGGCGTTCTTGTCGTGCGTGTCCCACGGCTGGCCGCTGAGAAAGATCTGCACGAAACGCACGCCCTGCTCGACGAGCCGCCGCGCCATCAGGCAACGCCTGGCATAATTCGCCGTCGCTTTGTTGGAATGATCGAGGCCGTAAAGCTTTTTGATGTGGTCCGGCTCTTTGGAAAGGTCGAGCACCTCCGTGACTGAGGTCTGCATCTTCGCCGCGATTTCAAAATTCCGGATGCGGGCGGTGAGTTCCGACTGGCCCGGATGCGTCGCAAGGTGCGAACGATTCAGTGCGTCCAGGAAGCGGAGCTGGTTCGCGCGCGCCGGCGCCGGGACATCGGCCAGCGGTTCGAGATTGAACATGGGGGTACCTTCGCTTCGAATCTGCGTGCCTTGATAAATCGCGGGCAACCAGCCGGAGGTCCAATTGTTAATCCCATCCACGGGCAGCCCGCCCGGGTCGCTTAGGACGACGTAGGCCGGCAAATCCTGCCGCTCAGTGCCGAGGCCATAAATCACCCACGAACCCCACGTCGGCCGCCCGGCCTGGAACTTTCCGCTATGAATGATCCGCAAGGCCGACTCGTGGTCCACGGAATCGGTTGTCATCGAACGAATGAGCGTGATCTCGTCGGCGATGCCGGTTGTGCGGGGCAACAGTTCGGAGAGCGCCATTCCGGACTTTCCCGCCGGGCGAAATTCAAAGGGGGACTTCAAAAGCTTGCCGGCCTGTTTGTCGAAATGAATTTCCAGCTTGCCCGGATGCTCTTGTCCGTCGCGCTTGTTCAACTCCGGCTTGGGATCGAACAGGTCCATCTGGCTCGGACCGCCGTGCTGGAAGAGGCAGATGACGGATTTGGCGCGCGGCTTGTGGTGCGGTGTTTTCGGCGCCAGCGGAGAGTCTGACCGCAACGGCTCATTTGCCGCCCGCGCCTCATGCGCCAGCAGATGCGACAAGGCAAGCGAGCCAAGGCCGCCCGCAGAAACCCGCAGGAACGAGCGGCGATTAAGAGAGAAACTTGAGTCAGTCCACATAAAGGAATGCGTTGCTGGCCAGCAGCATTTGGCACAGATCGGTCCAAACACGGACTGCAACGTCCGGTTGACCCTTGTAAATGGTGTTCTGTTCGTTCACGAAATCTTTGGCGGCGGAGAATTCTGCTTTAGTCGGCGGCCGGCTGTAGGCCAGTTCGAAAGCAAAAAGGAGCGCAGAGTTTAGGTGCTGTGCAGGAGTAAATCGCGGGGGAGTGACTAATTCAGAAGCCCCTCTCCCCGTCCCTCTCCCCAGCGGATGGGGAGAGGGGGAAC
>DATDFH010000648.1:0-7111 GCA_036522715.1 Verrucomicrobiia bacterium | reverse complement strand
GTGCGCGCCGTCTTTGAGTTGGGAACCCGCGGCGCGCACGGAGTGACGCGCCCTACCTTAATTCCCGCGTCTTTGCGCCTTTGCGCCTTTGCGTTGAAATCTTCGCGTTGAACTCCTTGCGTTGAGAACGAAGCGTCGGCGCATCTTTTCATCGTGGGGAAGCCGGCCAACCGGCCGCAGGGCATGAAGGTGGGGCGAGACTCCGTCGAGCCGTGTTCCAAAGACGTTCCAACTTGGCTCGACGGAGTCTCGCCCCACCTTCGCCGCAGGCCGGCACCCACGATGAAAAGATGCGCCCTCGAAGCGGCGGCGGGGGATTTCGCGCTTGCCTTTTGAACGCCCGCCGGAATGATTTGCGCCCTTATATGGCTGCCCAAACCGAGCATTCGACGCACGCACTGGAATGGTTGACCTGGTTCATGGAGAACTGGAAGCGCGTGGCCATCGTCGCCGTCGGCGCGGTGGTGCTCATCGGCGGCTATTACCTCTACCTTTACCAGCATGAGCAGCACGAGGCCGAGGCGTCGCGGGCGCTGACGGATGTGCGGTCGCTGGCCGAGCGCGGGGCGGGCGGCGCGCCGGACGTGAAGGCGGAGGATTACCGGCGCATCGCCACGGCCTACAAGGGCACGGACGCGGCGCGGCAGGCGAGCTTCCTGGCGGCGGGGGCGATGTTCGCCGAGGGCCGCTACGAGGAGGCGCGAGTGGCATTCGACAAGTATGTGCACGATTACCCCAAGGACCCGATGTCGGGGAGCGCGGCGTTGGGCCTGGCGGCTGCGCTGGAGTCGTTGCGCAAGCCGGATGAGGCGCTGGCGGCGTATCAGAATGTCGTGAGCCGTTACCCGAATGACGCGGTGACGGCGCAGGCGAAGCTGGCGCTGGGGCGGCTTTATGAGGCGAAGGGCCAGCCCGAGGCGGCGATGAAGATTTACCAGGAGATGGCCAAGCCGACGGCGATGTCGGCGTGGTCGGGGGATTTCGTGCGGCGGCAGGATGAACTCTTGCGGCGTCATCCGGAACTGACGCCGAAGGTCGTGCCGCCGGCGGCGACGAATGTGTTTTCGGTGCCGGGCGTGACGCCACCACCGGCAGCCGTGACCGCGCCGGTGCCGGCACCCGTGACGCCGGCCACTCCTGCGCCTGCGCCCGAGGCGAAGAAGAAGTAGCGGCTTTGCGATGTGTAGCTTGTAGGAGCCGACGTGAGGAGGCTCACTTCATTGCAAATTGAGTATGGCAAATCGCAGATTGGAAATTGATCAGAGCCTCCTTACTTCGGCTGCTACGATTCTTCGGCCATGAAACTGACAATCATCGGAACGGGCTACGTCGGGCTGGTCACGGGAACGTGCTTCGCCGAGGTCGGCCACCACGTCATCTGCGTCGATAACAACGAGGCGAAGGTCAAGATGCTCCAGGGCGGCGGCATCCCGATTTACGAGCCGGGGTTGGAGGAGATGGTGAAGAAGAACGTGGCCGAGGGACGGCTGCGGTTCACGAGCAGCACGCGGGAGGGCGTGGAGAATTCGGACGTGATCTTCATCGCCGTGCCCACGCCGCCGCAGGCCGATGGTTCGGTGGACTTGAGCTTCATCGAAAAGGTCGCGCGAGAGATCGCCGGCGCGATGACGACTTACAAGGTCGTGGTGGACAAGAGCACCGTGCCGGTCAACACGGGCGAAAAGGTCACCGAGACGATCAAGCGCTACAACAAGGCGAAGGTGGATTTCGACGTGGTGAGCAACCCGGAGTTCCTGCGCGAGGGTTTCGCCGTCGAGGACTTGATGAAGCCCGACCGCGTGGTCATCGGCGTGAGTTCGCCGCGACCGGTGGCGGCGATGAAGGAGATTTACACGCCGTTCAACGCGCCGATCATTGTGACGGACATCAACTCGGCGGAGTTGATCAAGCACGCGGCCAATTCGTTCCTCGCGCTGAAGATTTCCTACATCAACGCGGTGGCGAATCTTTGCGAGGCGTCGGGTGCGAACGTCGAGGAGGTGGCCAACGGCATCGGGTTGGACGCGCGCATCGGGCGGCGGTTCCTAAACGCGGGCCTGGGCTTCGGCGGGAGTTGTTTTCCAAAGGACCTCAGCGCGTTCATCAAGATCAGCGAGGAAAGCGGGTATGATTTCCGGTTGCTCAAGGAAGTGCAGCGCATCAACGCCGAGCAGATGGAGCGTTTCCTCAAGAAGATCACCGACACGTTGTGGGTGTTGAAGGACAAGAAGATTGGCGTGCTCGGGCTGGCGTTCAAACAGAACACGGACGACGTGCGGATGTCGCCGGCGATCGAGTTGTGCCAGCGGTTGCAAAAGGCGGGCGCGAGCCTGCGCGTGCACGATCCCAAGGCGATGGAGAAAGCCCGCGAGGTGCTCACGAACGTCACTTACGTCGAGGACATGAACGATGTGGCTGAGGGTTGCGACGCGCTGGTGGTGGCGACGGAATGGCCGGAGTTCAAGAAGCTGGACCTTGAGCGCGCGCGCA
Organism: Verrucomicrobiia bacterium; assembly: GCA_036522715.1. Classification (GTDB taxonomy): domain Bacteria; phylum Verrucomicrobiota; class Verrucomicrobiia; order Limisphaerales; family JACQFS01; genus DATDFH01. Next base: position 4,621 of record DATDFH010000648.1, on the reverse strand, counting down.
AGCAGCTCTCGCACCCGATCCTGTTCGATGGCCGGAATCTGTTCGACCCGGCGGAAATGGAGCGGCTGGGGTGGATTTACAAGAGCGTCGGAAGGTGAGGACGTTGATGAGTTAAAGCGTTGAAGCGTGGGAGTGGGTTATTCACGTCTCAACGTTTCAACGCATTAACCCATCAACGAATGCAGCTCATCGAAGTCAGCGCCAGCCTGATCTTCCGCGACGGCAAACTGCTCATCACTCAGCGGCCGGATGAAGGGCATCTGGCCAACCTTTGGGAATTTCCCGGCGGCAAACGGGAGCCGGACGAAACATTTGAGGAGTGCCTTGCGCGGGAGTTGCGCGAGGAACTCGGCGTGGAGGTGGCGGTGGGCGAATTGGTGGAGGAACTCACGCATCACTACCCGGAGCGTTCGGTGCATCTGAAGTTCTTCCGCTGCGCACTCAAGGAGCATGAGCCGCGGCCGATCGGCTGCCAAGCCGTCGTGTGGGTGAGTGCAGGGGAGCTAAAGGACTACGCCTTCCCGGCGGCCGATAAGCGGCTGTTGGAGAAGCTGCGCGCGAATGCGCAGTGGTGGCAGTGATTGGAGTTCTTACTCGTTCTCATACTCTTTCTCTTACTCTCATCGGAACAGAGTAAGAGTAAGTCTAAGAGAATGAGTAAGAGCGGTGGGGTTAGAACTTCCCGTAAAACTCCTCGACGACGGTGCGGAAATTATTCTCGCCGACCTTGACGATGCCCAGTTCGCGCTGAGCGTTCTCGACCGAGTCGCTGGCGTGCGCGGCGTTGACCATGATGGTGGAACCGAATTCGCGCCGGATTGAACCCGGCGGCGCCTTCGAGGGATCCGTCGGGCCGAGGACGTCGCGGATTTTGTTCACGGCGTTCACGCCTTCATAGACCAGCGCAATGCACTTCTCGGTGCCGGGCGCGTTGAGCTGGTCGGGCGGGCATTCGCTCGCCGAGCGGCCGGCCATGAAGCGCACGATATTGTCGAACTGATTGTCGCCGAACACCGGGCCGAGCACGTCGCCGAGCTGCTGCTGGACCTCGGGCGGCACGGTGAAGCCAAATTCCTTCTCCAACACTGTCCGGGACTTGCTGGCGACCATGTCCTTGAGCTTGGTTCGCAACACCTCGCGGACCGGGCCGTAAAACTCCACCGCGTCGCCGGTGCTCATGCGGTGGACCTTGATGCCGACGATGAACAGGCCGGTGCGCGAGAAAAAGTCGATCACGTTGCCGGGGCGGCCGGTGGGGAATCGGAAGTTGTCGGGCTTGATCAACACCAAGGTGCGCTGTGGCACTTCGCCGGGCGCGTACGCGATGGTCTTGTCCATGAGGCCGCCGTCTGAGTCGGAGTAGCGCGCCCAGAGTTTGAGCTTGGCCTCGCACTCCTCGAAATTTGGCGCGGCCAGGACCGCTGGTTCGAAATAGACCACGCGATCGTTCTCATCCGAGACCAGATCGCCGTAGGTGTCGCGGATGGTTTCGCCACCGCGGCGGGTGGAGGAAATGTTGCCGACGACCGAGCGGACCTTGCGCACGGCATCGTCGCCGTGGAACAGGAGCATCATCGCGCGCCGGCGCAACCCGGTCTTGGGATCGGGCGAGAGGTTTTTGAGGATGTAATCGCGGATGAGTTCCTGGATGTAGCGGTCCTGTGGGTCGTTGGTCGAGATGATGACCTCGGAGTATTGCTTCACCAGGTCGGGACTCGGCGCGAACATCCGGGCGGCGGCCAGGTCGAGACCGGTGCGGCTGATCAGGCGCGCGATGATGCCGCCGGTGCGCGACTTGGAGATCGTGTACGGCGTGATGATGACGTAGGCGAGCTGCTGCGACATGGGTATCAAACTAGGCCGGCGGGGCGGGACTGGCAGGCGGCGGGGTTGCGGCCGGCGGGGTGGCCTTGCCGCCGAGGATCTTGAACATCACGGTGCCGCAGGTGGGGCATTTACCCTTGATCGCCCTGCGGCCGTTCTTCATGACTTCCTCCACGGCATCCACGATCTCTTTTTTTGATTTGCACTTAACGCAATAGCCTTCAGCCATAGATTCTTTCCGGAGTGCGCCGCGGCGCGCTCCAAGTTGTCCAGAAAGCTTACGGGCCGTGGCACGGGAGCGTCAACCGGCAAAAGACCTCGGCTGATGCGGCGCATAAGTCGCTGGGGCGGAGGTGGAACGGCCGCAAACAGGCGGGCGGTGTCCGACGCTGGAATTGACGAATCACGAATGACGGATGGCGAAAAATTCCTCCCGCAGGCGCTCGGATCAAGGCCCCAATAGTCCGGCGAATGACGGGGACCGGGCGAGTTTCGCCATTTGCCATCGCTCATTCCCGTTGCGCCAGCTCCCGCAGGGTGGTCTTGAGAACTTTCCCGGTTGCATTGCGTGGCAGGGCGGGGATCACCCGCACGTTCCTGGGCACCTTGTAGTCTGCGAGTTTTTCGCGGAGGAACCGGATCAAGTCCGGCTCGGCGAAAGCTGCGCCCTCATTCAGCGCCACAAACGCCACCGGCGCCTCGCCTTTGCGCGCGTCCTTGATCCCGACGACCGCCGCTTCCTTGATGCCTGGGAACTTGTAGATCACCTCCTCGACCTCGCGCGGATAGACGTTGATGCCGTTGACCAGCAGCATGTCCTTCTTGCGGTCGGTGATGAAATAATAGCCGTCGGCGTCGCGGTGGCCGACGTCGCCGGTGTAGAGCCAACCGTCGCGCAGCACCTTCGCGGTTTCCTCCGGCTGGTTCCAGTAGCCGCGCATCACGTTGCCGCCGCGGATGCAAATCTCCCCGGTCGCGCCCAGCGGCAGCTCGGCTCCGTCATCATCGCGGATGCTCAACTCCACACCGGGAATCGGCACGCCGACCGAGCCGGGCTTTTGCAGGCCGTGAATTGGATTAACCGACGCCACCGGGCTGCTCTCCGTCGGGCCGTAACCCTCGACGAGCGGCGTCGGAAACTTCGCGTTGAACTCGCGCAGCACCTCGACGGGCAACGGCGCGCCGCCGCTGATGCACAGGCGCACGGGCCAGTCCGCCGGCGGCGCCAATTGCGAGATCATCCGCCAGATTTGCGGCACCGCGGGCAGGATCGTGCCGCGTCGTTGGAGGATTTCCTCGAACACTTGTTTGATCGGGTGGACCGACTTCAGGAGAATGATCGCCGCGCCGCCGAGCATCGGCAGCAACGTGCCCACGGTGAACATGAAGCTGTGAAACTGCGGCAGCAAGACCACCAGCCGGTCGCGCTCCGTGACTTCGAGGCACTGGAGGCAACTGGCGACATTGTGGAGGAAGTTACCGTGCGTGAGCATCGCTCCTTTGGGATGGCCGGTCGTTCCCGAGGTGTAGAGCAACGCCGCGAGGTCGCCCTCGGTTTGCTGGGCCACGGTGAAATCGGCGGGCGCTCCCTCCGGCCGTGGGAATTGTTCGAGCAGTAAGAACTTCATGCCCGGCACGAGCGCGCCGACCTTCGCCTGCGCTTCGCCGAGGCCCGCTTCGGAGATGATCATCGTCGCCCCGGAGTCGCGCACGATGTAGGCCACTTCGTCGGGCTTGAGGAAATTGTTGATCATCACCACCACGCCGCCCGCCTGCCACACGCCGAAGACGACTGCCGGAAACTGCGGGCAATTCTTCAGCCAGATTCCAACGCGATCGCCCGGCTGGAGTCCAAAGTCGCCCCGCAACCGCGCCGCCAGCGCCCGCGCCTGTGCGTCCACGCGGCGATAGGAAAACTCCTCGTCGCCCAAGCAGACGGCCGGGGCGTCGCCGCGCCGTTCAACCGAACTCGCAAACGCGCTGTGGAGATTCACAGCGGGGATTAAGTTGTCAGGGTCTCCGGTTATCAAGGTTCAAGTGCGCGACGGGAGGGCTTGATTGAACCGTGGCCCCTCTTTCACAATGGCGCCGTGATCGACACCGACCAGAAACTTGCCGCGCACCTGCCGCAACTGCGCGCGGCCCCGTGGCTGGCGGTCGATACCGAGGCCGACAGCTTGCACGCCTACCCGGAAAAGGTGTGCCTCATCCAACTCAGTCTGCCAGGGCACGATCTGCTGGTCGATCCGCTCGCGCGTATTGACCTCGCGCCGTTGCTCGAGGTCTTTCGCAATCACGAATTGCTCATGCACGGCGCCGACTACGACCTGCGCCTGCTTCGTCGCCGGCACGCTTTCACCGCCGGCCGTATTTTCGACACGATGCTCGCCGCGCGCCTGCTCGGCATCGAGGAGTTTGGCTTGCAGAATCTCGTCGAGCGATTCCTCGGCGTGAAACTGGAGAAAGGCCCGCAGAAATCCAACTGGGCGCGCCGCCCGCTCACCGAGCGGATGGAAGCCTATGCCCGCAATGACACGCACTACCTCAAGCCGCTGGTCGATCTGTTGCGCGCGCAACTCATCGAGCGTGGGCGTTTGGAATGGCACGCCGAGACGTGCGCGCGGCTGGTCGAGGAATGCTCTGTGCCCCCGCCCGAGCGCGACGGCGACGCCTGGCGCGTGAAGGGAAGCTCGAAGCTCGATCGCCACGAGCAAGCCGTGTTGCGCGCCATCTGGGAATGGCGCGAAGGGCAGGCCATCTCCGCCAATCGCCCGCCCTTTTTCGTCCTCAGCCACGA
>DATDFH010000647.1:0-10598 GCA_036522715.1 Verrucomicrobiia bacterium | reverse complement strand
AGTCGTGAAGTCGGCGCGCGTGATGAAGAAAGCCGTCGCGTATCTCACGCCGTTCATGGAAGCCGAGAAGGCTGCACTTGCCGCCGCCGGTCACGCCGTAAAGGCGCAGGGCAAAGTCCTCATGGCCACCGTGAAAGGCGACGTGCACGACATCGGCAAGAACATCGTCGGCGTCGTGCTCGGCTGTAACAACTACGAGGTGATCGACCTTGGCGTGATGGTGTCGTGCGAAAAAATCCTGGAGACGGCGAAGAAGGAAAAGGTCGATGTCATCGGCCTCAGCGGACTCATCACGCCGTCGCTCGACGAGATGCAGCACGTCGCGCGGGAAATGCAGCGGCTGGATCTCAAGCTGCCGCTGCTCATCGGCGGCGCGACCACGAGCAAGGCGCACACGGCGGTGAAGATTGCGCCCCACTACGGTGAGCCGGTGGTCCACGTCCTCGACGCGAGTCGCGCGGTGCCGGTGGTCAGCGCGCTCATCAGCGCCGAGCAGAAACCGGCATTCGTGCAGCAGCTCCGCGCCGATTACGACAAGGCCCGTGCGCAGCACGCCGGGCAGACGCAAAAGCTCCTGCCGCTCGAACAAGCGCGTTCCAACAAGCCCAAGCTCCGCTACGACAATCTGGCGCGGCCGGAGTTCACCGGCATCCGCGTGCTCTCGTCCGAGGCGCGGATGGGCGTCACGTGCGGTTGCGGCCAGGCGCACGGGCCCACGGCCCACGCGGTATTTCCGGTCTCACTCGCGGAGTTGGTGCCGTTCATCGACTGGTCGCCGTTCTTCCACACGTGGGAACTGCGCGGCCGTTACCCGGCGATCCTCCAGCACGAGAAGCATGGCGAACAGGCGCGGCAGCTTTTCGCCGACGCCCAGAAGCTGCTCAACGACATTGTCACCAAGAAACTTCTCCAACTTCGCGCAGCCTACGGCTTGTTCCCTGCGAACTCGCTCGGCGACGACGTGGAACTCTACAGCGACGAATCGCGCGCGAAGGTCCTCACGAAATTCCACTTCCTCCGCCAACAGGTGGAGAAGTCCGACGGCACGCCGAATTGGTGTCTCGCCGACTTCGTGGCGCCGGCCAACTCGAAACTCGATTCCATCGGCGCCTTCGCCGTCACGGCGGGCATCGGGCTGAAGGAACTCGCCGAGAAGTTCAAATCAAGGCACGACGACTACAACGCCATCATGGCGGAGGCGCTGGCCGACCGACTGGCCGAAGCCTTCGCCGAGTTTCTCCACAAGCGCGTTCGTGACGAGTGGGGATACGGAAGGGCCGAGAAGCTTTCGACGGAAGACCTCATCGAGGAAAAGTATCGCGGCATCCGTCCGGCGGCCGGTTATCCCGCGTGCCCCGATCACACCGAGAAGGGCATTCTCTGGCAACTGCTCGACGTGGAGACGCACACCGGCATCAAACTCACCGAGAGTTTCGCCATGTGGCCCGGAAGCAGCGTCAGCGGGCTCTACTTCGCGCATCCCGAGTCGAAGTATTTCGCCGTCGGCAAACTCGACCGCGACCAGGTGGCCGATCTCGCCGCGCGCAAAGGCAAACCAGTCGCCGAAATGGAACGCTGGCTCGGACCGTGGCTGAACTATAATCCGTAATCGCGCTTCTTCACCACGCGATGCCGTAATCCTCCCCGTGATTGCTCGCGCCGCCCCAGAGCGTGCCGTGTTCGCGATCAAAGTAGATCGCGGTGATCGGGCCGGAACTCTTGCGCTGGAAGTCCAGCGTGTAGCCCATGCGCGTGAGTTCCTTTCGCGCCCAGGAAGGGACCTCCTCATTGAGGGTCACGTGGCCGGGCTTGACCTCGTGCTGGCCGAAGGAACTGCGCATCTGGTAGCTGGTGATGTTCGCTGCTTCGCACGCCTCCTGCACGCTCATGCCGAACTCGACGACGTTGAGGAAAAACTGGAGGAGGTTCTGGTCCTGTGTGTCGCCGCCCTGCACGGAGAAACAGAGGAAAGGTTTGCCGTCCTTGAGTGCGAGCGTCGGCGTGAGCGTCACACGCGGGCGTTTGCCGGGCGCGACGACATTGAACGGGTTCTCCGCCGGATCGAGCACGAAACTCTGCATCCGCTGGCTCATGCCGAAGCCCGTGCGACCCGCGATGCACGCGGGAATCCACCCGCCGCTCGGCGTCACCGAAATCACCCAGCCTTTTTCGTCGGCCGCCTGGATTGAAGTCGTGCCCGCGCGGAAGGCGGTGTCAAAATCCATCGCGACATCGCCGCGCTTTTTTGCTGCCTTGGACTTCGTGCCGGCTTTGTTTGTGCGCATGTTGGTCCAGTTCTTCAGCGCTTCGGCGAAGGGATTCTTTCCACCTTCGAACGGATAGGGATCACCCGGCCGGATATCGGGATTGTTCTTCTTCCAGTCGATCAGCTTGAGCCGCTCGCGCGCGTAGTCCTTCGAGAGCAAGCCGCGCACCGGTTCGGCGGGCGCAAAGTCGGGATCGCCGTAGTAGAAGTCCCGGTCAGCGAATGCGAGGCTCATCACCTGATAGAGCGCGTGAGTGTAGCGCGCGCTGTTGTAGCCCATCGCTTGCAGGTCGAGCGGCTCGAGGAGATTCAATGCCTGCAACATCGCCGGCCCCTGCGTCCAGCAAGTGAGCTTGAACACCTCGATGCCCTTGTAGCTCGTCATCACTGGCGGCTCGATCTTCACACGCCACTTCGCCAGGTCGGCCGCCGTGTGCAGGCCGCCCTGTTCCTTCGACGCGCGGCAAAACTCCTCCGCGATGTCGCCGTTGTAGCATCGGTCGTACGCGGCGAGAATCGCGTCGCGTCGCGATTTGCCCGCGCGCAGCGCCTGCGCCTCGGCGTCGACGAGCTTCTGTAACGTGGCCAGCAAGTCCGGCTGGCGGAATATTTCCCCCGGCTGCGGCGCTTCGTGTGCTTCGCCCAAATGCGGGAAAAATACCTTCTTCGAGTACGGCCACTGTTTGAGCTTCGCATTTTCCTTTTCGAGTTTGCGCACGAACTCCGCCTCGGCGGGGTAGCCCTCGGCCATTTGCATCGCGGGCGCGAGCACCTGCTTGAGCGACAGCGTGCCGTAGTCGGCGAGCATCACCATCAACCCGCCCGGATTGCCCGGCGTCACCGCCGCGAGCGGGCCGTCGGCGGGCGGATACTTGAGCTTCTTGCGCTTGAAGAATTCGGGCGTCGCTCCGGTGGGGGCAACGCCGAGCGCGTTGATGCCGACGACGTTGTTCGACCGTGGATCGAAAATCAGCGCTTGCGTCTCGCCGCCCCAGCTCAAGTCGTCATACATCGTGCACACCGCGGCGAGCATCGCGCACGCGGCATCGACGGCGTTGCCGCCCTGTTCGAACATCTTCGCGCCCGCCGTGGCGGCGAGCGGTTTGCCGGTGATGGCGATCCAGTGGCGCCCGTGCAGCGGCGGCTTGTCGGTCTTTGCGTCGAGGAACGGCGGCGCCGCAAGCGCGGTTGTGCCAAGGAAGCCTGCAATCGCCACGGGCAGGAGGAAAGATTTCATGCCGCAAGGAACGTAATCAATTCACCCCCGGCCGGGAAGCCGCAGGATTTTCCTTGGCAGCCGCCGCCATGTTGCTAAACAGGCGCCCCATTATGTCAGGACACGGCGTTCCGCATCACGCAGAGCATCCCGAGCACAAGCGCATCGGCATCTTCATCGCCGTCATCGCGGTCATCATGGCCGTGATCGGCGCATTGGCCAAACAGCAGGCCAACGAAAACATCCTCCGCGAGGTCAAGGCCTCCAACGGCTTCGCCTGGTATCAGGCCAAACGCCAGCGCAGCTACATGAACGAACTCGAAATCAAACGCGCCGATTTCGAGCTGGCCGGCAACCCGACCGACGCGCAGCGCAAAATCCTCGAAGCCACCAAGGCGAAGCTCGCGGCCAAGAACGCCGAATACGAAACCGAGGGTAAGGACATCCTCGCCAGCGCCGACGCGGACAAACTGGCGGCGGCGACCGCCGCGCACAAGCATCACGGGTTCGAGTTTGCCGAGATCGCGATGCACATTGCCGTCGTGCTCGGCTCGCTGACGCTGCTGACCGACCAGAAACTTTTCTTCCACCTCGGCGTCGCCGCCTCTGTGGTGGGTGTGGCTCTCGCGATCTTTGCCGCCGTCCACAAGCCGCACGCGGAAGGACACAGTGGCGAGGCAAAGCCGGCGGCCGCGACCAAGCCGGCCCACTGATCGCGCGACGCTTCCGCCCCATCTTCGACGCCGGTTTTCAGATTGAACGGCCACGCCGGCTTCGCGATCATCTTCATCGTTCGACTCAAACTCATCGTATGAAGACGGCTCTCCTCTCCGGCCTGCTCCTTGCGAATCTCGCCCTCGGCGCGCACGCCAACTGGCCGGCCTGGCGCGGTGGCGCGGACGGCAGCGGTGTCACGTCCGAAAAGAATCTGCCGCGCGAATGGGGCACCAACAAGAATGTGCGCTGGCGCATCGAACTTCCCGAGCGCGGCAACTCGACGCCGGTCGTCTGGCGTGATCGCATCTTCCTGACCCAACCCATCGAGAAAAAAGGCGAACGCTGGTTGATGTGCTTCAATCGCGCCGATGGAAAACTCCTCTGGCAGAAAGGCACGACGTACGAGTCGCCGGAAAAGACGCACAGGAGCAACCCGTATTGCTCCGCCTCGCCCGTCACCGATGGCGAGCGCGTGATCGTGAGCTTCGGCACGCCGGGCGTGTTCTGCTACGACTTCGACGGAAAGGAACTTTGGCGTCGCGATGTCGGGAAGCTTGACCACATCTGGGGCAACGGCCCGTCGCCCGTGCTGCATGGCGATCTGTGCTTCGTCTATCACGGCCCCACCACGAAGTCCGTGCTCTACGCGCTCGACAAGAAGACCGGCCGGACGGTGTGGCAGTTCGACGAACCGAAGTGGGACACCGCGAACCGCACCGATGGTTTCAAGGGCGAGAAGGACACCATCGAAGGCTCCTTCAGCACGCCCATCGTCATCCGCTCCGGCGGTCGCGACGAACTCGTGATGAGCTTTCCACAGGAAGTGCGCGCGTTCGAGCCGAAGACCGGGAACGAACTCTGGCGCTGCGCCGGCTTGAGTCCGCTTGTTTACACCTCCCCGCTCCACGCCGACGGCGAACTCGTGGCGATGGGCGGCTTTTACGGCGACTCGGTGGCTGTGCGCGCGGGCGGCAACGGCGACGTGACCACGTCGCGCCGCGCGTGGCACCTGGTGCGCGCCAAAGGCGGTATCGGCTCCGGTGTCATCAAGGATGGCCTCGTGTTTTTCCCCATCCCCAACGGCCTCATCGGCTGCCTCGACCTCAAGACCGGTGAGACGGTGTGGGAGGAGCGGCCCAAGATTTCCGGGGCACGCGGCGATTCGTGGTCATCGATGCTGATCGCGGGCGACCTTGTTTACCTGCCGAACCAGGCCGGCGATGTGATCGTGTTCAAGGCCGCGCGGAAGTTTGAGCAGGTGGGATTGAACTCGGTGAACGAACCCTCCAACTCGTCGCTCGCCGTGTCGAACGGTGAAATTCTTTTCCGCACGCACAAGTCGCTGTGGTGTTTCGGCAACAGCACCATGACCGCGGCAAAATAGATTCTCCCGCACATGTCCCTCCTCGTTGTCCATGTCCACGTTCACGTGAAGCCGGAATGCGTCGAGGCCTTCCGCGGCGCCACTATTGAAAATGCGCGTGCGAGTTTGCAGGAACCGGGCATCGCGCGCTTCGATGTCGTCCAGCAAGCCGATGATCCGACGCGTTTCGTGCTCGTCGAGGTTTATCGCACCGCCGACGCTCCCGCGAAACACAAGGAGACACCGCACTACGCGAAATGGCGCGACACCGTCGCCCCGATGATGGCCGGGCCGCGCACGAGCGTGAAGTTCACCAACGTCCATCCCAACGAAGTGGGTTGGGGCTGAACGATGCGGTTCGAATTTGCCACGGCAATGCGGATTGTCTTCGGGCCGGGTGCGATCAAGGAATTACCCGGCATCGCGCGCGAACTTGGCCGCCAGGCTCTTATCGTGACGGGCAGTGATGCGTCGCGCGCGGCGCGCATTGTGGAGGAGGTTCAAAGAGTCGGTGTCAGCGCAGACATCCTCGCGGTCGTGGGCGAACCGACGCTCGACCTGGTTGTCAGCGGCGTGCCGACCGCGCGCGAACGGAACTGCGATCTCGTCATCGGCATCGGTGGAGGCAGCGCAATTGATGCGGGCAAGGCCATCGCCGCCATGCTCACCAACGAAGGCGAACTGCTCGATTATCTTGAAGTCATCGGCCGGGGGAAAGCGTTGGGCAAACCCTCCGCCCCGTTTATCGCGATCCCGACCACCGCCGGCACCGGCGCCGAGGTCACGCGCAACGCCGTGCTTGGCTCGTCCGAACATCGCGTGAAGGTCAGCCTGCGCAGCGCGTTGATGCTGCCGCGTGTCGCGCTGATTGATCCCGAACTCGCCCTCACCCTGCCGCCCGCCGTCACCGCGAGCACCGGACTCGATGCGCTCACGCAATTGATCGAGCCGTACGTCTGCAATCGCGCCAATCCGATGACCGATGCTCTCTGCGTCGAAGGCATCCGCCGCGCCGCGCGTTCCCTGCTCCGCGCGGTGGAGCAGGGGAGCCACATCGCCGCGCGCGAGGACATGGCGCTCGCCGCGCTGTTCAGCGGCGTGGCGCTCGCGAACGCCGGGCTCGGCGCGGTGCACGGGTTCGCCGCGCCGATTGGTGGGATGTTCTCCGCGCCGCATGGAGCCGTGTGCGCCGCGTTGCTGCCGCATGTGATGGGCGTGAACATCCGCGCCCTCCGCGCCCGCGCGCCGCAAGACGATTTGCTCCGCCGCTATGATGAAGTCGCGCGCCTGTTGACCGGTTCGCCGGCGGCGACCGCATCTGACGGCATCCGCTGGACGGGTGAACTTGTTCGCGGGTTCGGCATTCCGCCATTGAGTCGCTACGGAATCACGCGCGCCGACGTGCCCACGCTCGTGGAGAAATCCACTCAAGCCAGCAGCATGAAGGCGAATCCCATCGCGCTGACGTCGGAGGAACTGAAGGAGATTTTGGAGCGGGCGTTGTGAAGCGTTCGCGGCAGCCGAGGTAACGAGGCTGCATCTTCAGGCGCCAAAGCGTGGACCTGCTCGCGTCGGTTGCAACTGGGGTGAGGAACTCCCCTTCCACATTCCTCCGAGCGGTGGTAGATAGACGCCAGCGAACCATGCAACTGCACCGACTCGCATTGCGGCTCACGCTGCTCGTCCTCCTCGCGCCACTGGCGCGGGTCGGCGCGCAATCACCCCCGCCTCAGGCGCCGCAGGTTGTCCATCCGCAACTGCTCTTCGCTGCCGTCCTGAGCAACCTCGTCACGCTGATCGAACCGCCCAAGGACGCCGAGCCTTGGGAACTTTCCACCCGCATCGAAATCGTCCGCGCGAAGGGGTTGCCGAAGATGCTCGAAAACGCGGCGGCGGAATTCGCCTTCCAGGCGCCGGCGCGGCTGAAGGTCAGCGGGCGATTCGACAAGCGCGAACTGGCCGCCGGCCGCGACGGCTCGGAGCTTTGGATTTACGCGCCGGAGAAGAAGTTCGGCGTCGTCGGCCGGCCCGGCGTCGCGCGCTTCGCCTCGGCGCCCGACAAACTCGACGAGACGCACATCGAGCCGTTCCGCCTGCCCATCGGACGCACGCAGGTTTTCATGCTGCCGCTGCTTTGCGCCGCGTGGCTCGAAGGCGCGCAGACCGTGGACGGCGCGTCGTGCCATGTGCTCAACGTGCTGCCCTACCCGCAGACCGCCAACGCCATCAAGCTGCCGAACTTCAACCTCCGCCTTTGGGTGCGCCAGTCGGACAACTGGCCGGTGCGGCTGGCCTATCGCGACGGCGACGCGGTGGACCTCGAAGTGAATTTCAAGAACCTCAAGGTCACCGGCCTCTGGCCCACGGTGAAATGGCAGTTGCCCGCGCGTGCCGGCGACCACATCGAAACCGTGGCCGTCTCGCACGTGACGCGTTTCTTCGGCGCGGCGTGGAAGATCGCGACGGAGAAGATTCCAACACTTGGCCCCGCGACCGGAGAGCGCCGCTTGGTGGCCAAAGAAGGCAAGGGACGCCTCGAAGACATCGACGGCACGCGCGTGCTCTACCTCGAAGGCACGCCCGAGGAAATGGGCGCGCAACAGGGCAAGCTGCTCCAGGCCCAGGTGAAGGACCTTGTGGAGCGCGTGCTCTACGGCGTGGGCGTCGGCACTTCGTTCGAGAAGGCGCGGTGGTTCTTCGGCGAGATCGAGCAGGCGCAGGCGCGCTTGCTGCCGCACGCCGACGCGCGTCATCTGCGCGAGATGGATGCGCTCGCCCTTGCGTCGGGCTGCGAGCGCGAGGAGATGCGGCTAGCGAATTTTTTCCCTGAACTCTTTCACTGCTCCGGCTTCGCGCTCTTCGGCGCCGCGACGGTGGACGGCAAACTTTATCACGGCCGCATCCTCGACTACATGAAAGGCGTCGGCCTGGAACAGAACGCGGTTGTCACCGTGGTCAAGCCCGACAAGGGCAACGCGTGGGTGAACGTCGGCTACGCGGGCTTCATCGGCTCGGTGACGGCGATGAACGAAAAGCACGTGGCCATTGGCGAGATGGGCGGAAAAGGTGAGGGCAATTGGGACGGCAAGCCCATGGCGCAACTCGTCCGCGAAGTGATGGAGAAGGCGAACACGCTGGAGGAAGCCGTCGAGATCATGCGCCGCGGCCCGCGCACGTGTGAGTATTTCTACGTGATCTCCGACGCGAAGACCAAGCGCGCCATCGGCATCGCCGCGACGCCGGAGAAGTTCGACACCGTTCGTCCGGGCGAGGTCCATCCCGAACTTCGGCTCGCGGTCAAGGACACCGTGCTGATGTCCGGCGGCGACCGCTACCAGGAACTGGCGCGGCGCGTGAAAGCCGGCTTCGGAAAGTTTGACGCCGCCGGCGCGCGCGACCTGATGACGCGCCCGGTGTGCATGCCGTCGAACATCCACTCGGTGCTCTTCGAGCCGGAGAGCCTCGATTTCTGGGTCGCGAACGCCGACTCCACCAATCCCGCCAGCCACACGCGCTACACGCGCTACAATCTTGGCGAACTCCTCAAGGGTCCGCCGAAGTTGAGCGGCGCACCGGATCAACCGCCGACCGTCGCCGTTGGAGGCCGGTAAAAAAGTGCTGCCGGCATCTTGCCGGCAGATCACTCCTGTTCGTGCCTCAAGATAAAGATGAAACTGCCGGCAAGATGCCGGCAGCACGTTGGCGGGTTGGCCGGTTACAGAATTGACCGGAGGAGTTTCTTCGCCTTTCGAATCCACACCTTGTCGCGCTTGCGTTGAAACGCGGGCGCGTGGGCGTCGTCGGACAACACCTCCTGAAGTTCGTGGCGGGCAGTTTCCTTGTCGCCACTTTGAATGAGCAACTCCGCAAACTGCACGCGGGCGCGCGCGTAGGCGTGGTTTTCCAGCACTTGCCGCCAGCGGGTGAGTGCGGCGTCGCGATCACCGAGGGCGGAGAGTGTTTCGGCCAGCGCCATCATCGTGTAGCTGTATTCGTGGCGCGGGTTGGCGGCGGCCACGCGTTCGAGCAAAGGCCGCGCGTCAGCGGGTTTGCCTTGGCGCAGGAGGCACTGGCCGAGATGCGCGCGGATGTCGGGATCGTCGCCGTCGCGTACGAGCGCGGCGCGATAGCTGGCCTCGGCCTGGTCGAGCTTGCCGCGTTGGAAATAAATGTCGCCGAGCGCGAGGTGATGATGCGGCTTGTCGAGGTGATGGATCTGATTCTGGAGTTCCTTGATGCGCCGCCGGTCGGCGGTGCCGGGCAGTTGGAAGCCGCGCGTGGCCGTCGAGCCGTCGCGATAGACCATGAAGAAATACAGGAGCGTGCTGACGAGGGATCCGATCCAGATAAACACGGCCCAGACGTATTCGCCCCTGCGTACCGCATCGACGAACATCCAGATTTGGAACGCGACGGTGGCCACGCCCATGATCAACGTCGGCACGCTGTACCAGTCGCCCAGCAGACTGCGAATGAAACCCGGCATGGGGCCGGAGTGTAGAAGTCCCGGTCGCGGGCGGCAACACTGGCCTTCTCGAAACGCAGCGTAAAAGACATTGGGACCAACGGCTGCGGAGAAGTTCGTTGACCGCAGCGCGGACTGGTGCGCCTAATTGACGGCGTTCCGGCAGGCTGCCGGCGTTTGTGGCGTAACCTCCGGCGGCTTCTGATGCGGTCGAGCACTTCCAAACCGCACGACACATTGCGTCATGAAAACTCAATCCGCCTTCCTTGCGGCGCTGTTGTCCGCCGCGTCGTTGATCACTCCCAATGCGCCCGCCGCCACCATCACCTGGACCAACACCGCCGGCGGCAACTGGGGCACCGCCGCCAACTGGAGTCCCAATCAAGTTCCGACCGCCGCCGACACCGTCAGCATCAACAGCGCGAGCACCTTCACCATCACGCTTAACGTCGCTGCGACCAACGGCGATTTCATCTTCGCGGCTTCGGGCTGCACGTTGACCGGCGCCTCCAATCACATCATTGCCGGCAGCCTCACTTGGCTGGCGGGCACGATGGCGGGAACGGGAACC
>DATDFH010000646.1:0-4204 GCA_036522715.1 Verrucomicrobiia bacterium | reverse complement strand
ACGTCACGTTCCGGAACGCCGACTCGCACCAGGCGAAGGACGCAAAGATTGTCGTCATCCGCGCGAAGGCGGATGATCTGAGTCATTGGGAAAAAGTCGCCGAGTGGACGCGCGAGCATGACTGCCGCGACCCGCTGGTCTTCGACAACCACGGCAAGGTTCAGGTCGTGTTTCATTCGCAGGAGGATTTCTATTCGCAATCCACCACCGGCGTGACGTGGAGCGAGCCGCGAGAACTGGACACCGAGTTCGTTGAGCCGAAGCCTGGCAGCGGGCTGATCTTCACGTCGAAACGCCGCTGGCTTTTCCGCATCCGGCGCGGGCCGGACGGCGCGTTCTACAGCCTCGCGCGTTGCGGCATCAAAGACAAAGGCGGCGGGACCTTCGGTCTGATTCTTTACCGCTCGGACGACGGGGTGACGTTCAAGGCGCTGCACACTTACGGCGAGGGGCCGACGGGCGCACTCAATCAAGACAACCTCGGCAGCGGCTGGGGACACGAGGCGGACCTCGCATGGACACCCGATGGCACGCTCGTGGCGGCAATTCGCAATTCCAAACCAGGCGTTCTGGTGATGGGCCGGGCGCCGCTGGGTCCGTGGAAGGCGTTTTCGACCGGAGCAAACAACTTCGGTGGACCGGCCCTGTACGTGACCAAACGCGGCGGCATTCTTCTCGCGGCGCGCGACGTGCGCGAACCGCGGCCCGATGGCTTTCCGGCTGTGTGCAAGGTGTGGACCGTCACGGAAAACGGCGTGGAGTTTCCGTGGATCATTCCCAGCGGCGGCGACTGCGCGTATCAAAGTTTCGCCGACGGACCGGGTGAGGAAGTGTTGCTCGTCTATTACTCGTCGCACGAATTCCCGCAACCCAAGGGCGCCGGCTTCAATCCGGCGAACATCTACCTGGCGCACCTCAAGATTAGGCACACGAAAGAATAACCGGCCGCGAATAGTAATGATGGGTGGGAGTCGAAATCCTGCATGAAGAATCCAATTCTCCGTGGTGCGCGCCTCGTCGGTGCGTTGGCAGCGATCATGGCGATGCCGGCGTTCCGATCATTGGAGGCGGCGGTGTTACCGGCGAAGGAGCGCATCACCGTGATGATTTCCGTGGACGGTTTCCCGTGGTGGCTCTGGGAAGATCCGACGTTGCCGGTGCCGACGCTGCGCCGGCTTGCGGCCGAAGGCGTGGCGTCGCGCATGAAGGTGTCGAACCCTTCAATCACCTGGATCAACCACACGACACTCGTGACCGGGGTGCATCCGGCGAAACACGGCGTGCTCTACAACGGCCTGCTCGTCCGCCAGGGGCCGACGCAACCAACGAAGATTGAGCCGTGGCGATCGAAGGCCGAGCTGGTGCATGTACCCACGGTCTACGACCGCGCGTTTGAGGCCGGACTGACGACGGCGCAAATTGATTGGGTCGCGATCACCAACGCACCGACGATCACGTGGAACTGGTTCGAGGTGCCCGACACGAACGGCGAGTTGGGCAAGGAACTCGTCGCTCAAGGCGTGTTGAGCGCACAAGAACTAGCCGAGTTCATTAAGGGGAAAAATGTGGCATGGCGCGACATGGTCTGGACCAAGGCTGCCGCGCACTTGATCAAGACGCGCAGGCCGAACCTCCTGCTGTTCCACCCGCTCAACACCGACAACATCAATCACCAATACGGCCCCGGCACGTGGGCGAGTTACACGGCCTACGGTTACGTGGACCGGCTTATCGGCGAAGTGCTTGCCGCGCTGCAGCAGGCGGGCATGGAGGACAAAGCGACGGTGTTCATCGTCACCGACCATGGCTTCAAGAAGGTGAGCAAGGTGATCCTGCCGAATGTGGTGTTGCGCAAGGCGGGCCTCGTGCGCGCGGCTGGTCCGACGGTGTCGAGTTGCGACGCCTACGTCATGGCGCAGGGCGGGATGTCGTTCGTCTATGTGACCGACAAGCAGCGGCCCGGCGAACTGGTGCCGAGGCTGAAGGAAATTTTTGCGAAACAGGAGGGTGTCGCGCGCGTCGTTGAGCCGAAGGACTACGCGGCTCTTGGCATGCCGACGCCCGAGATGAACGACGGCGCAGGAGACCTGGTGATCTTCGCGAAGTCGGGTTACGCCTTCCAGCAAGGCGCCGCTGGCGAGCGCGAGATCGTTCCGGCGAGCGAGGTCAATTATCTCGGCACGCACGGCTATCCGAATACCGACCCGGAACTCGACGGCGTGTTTCTCGCGTGGGGCTACGGCATCAAGGGCGGCGGAAGGCTGCCGCGCATGGAGAACATCGATGTCGCGCCGACAGTGGCGGAGTTGCTTGGGGTGAAGTTGCCGTCGCCAGACGGGCGCGTGTTGCGAGAGATCCTGAAATAGCGGGCTGCGGCAAAACAAAAAGGGTGGGCACAACGCCCACCCTGCTCTTGGAGTTGCCCGCGGAGGCGTCAGTGACAGCCGCAGCCGCTGGAGCAGCAGGAACCGTCGTCGAGATCCTCCGCCGTGGGGGTGCGGCCAAGTTCAAAAGTCTTGCTGAGGTATTTGTTCACCGATTCCTGGATGCGCGCGACTTCGTTTTGGGCTTCGAGGAAATTCTTGGCGATGGGATTGGCCATCAGTTCGTCACGGAGTTTGTTGAACTCCGCGATCTCCTCGTCGTTGATCATCGCGGCCGAGTTCTGCTTCATCTGGAGCAGGCTGCCGCGGTCGCTGACCATCTGGAACTGGAACTTTACGAGTTCATCGGCCATGAAGGCGTCGATCCGCTGCTTGAGTTCGCTGAAATTGGGCAGGTCCACGATCGCCTGGCAAAGGTCGCGGGTCTTCTGGGTAAGGTCGGTGGCCTGATCGGTGGCGGTCATATTCGATGATGGTTAGGTGTTCGCGCGGTTTCGTTGACGGCGCCACCATACCATCGGCACCGCGGCAGGCAAGCGCCGTGAGGCAGGCCGGCGCGCATATTTTGGGGCGCTCAGGCGCGACTGAGCAGGTGTCGCAGCGCCGGCTCCAGCTCCGGGTGGCGAAAACTGTAAGCGGAAGCGAGAAGTTTTTCCGGACGGACTCGTGCGCTCGATAGCACGGTCGCGTTGGCCATCTCGCCCAAGGCGATTCGCAGCGCGAATGCCGGTACCGGCAAGATCGTAGGCCGGTGGAGGACGCGGCCAAGCGTCTTGGTGAATTCCTGATTGGTCACGGGATTCGGCGCGACAACGTTGACCGGCCCGCGCAACGACGGTGTGGCGAGCAGGTGGTCAATCACCCGGCACGTGTCGTCGATGGAAACCCAGCTCCAAAACTGGCGGCCATTGCCCGCAATGCCGCCGAGGCCGAGGCGAAACAGGGGCAGCAACCTCGCCAGCGCGCCGCCGTGCGGCGTGAGGATGATGCCGAAGCGGAGGTGGACGATGCGGATGCCGGCGTGTTCGGCCGGCGCGGTGGCCGCTTCCCATTCGCGAGCGACGCTGGTGAGGAAATCATCGCCGGTGGCGCTGTCCTCGGTGAGCCAGGCGCCGCCGCGGTTGCCGTAGAACCCAATTGCGGAGGCGCTGAGCAATGTTGTTGGCCGCCGGCGCAACCCCGCCAAAGTCTCCGCGAGAAACTGTGTGCCTTCGACGCGGCTGTTGTGGATGCGCGATTTCTTGGCGGCCGTCCAGCGTCCGCTGCTGATGTTTTCGCCCGCGAGATGGAGGAATGCATCGAAGCCCTCGAGTTGGTCCGATGGAATCCGCCGCGAGCCGGGATCCCAGATGAGAGTCCGAGGTTCCGAAGTTTCGCTCCGGCGTGTCAGCCGCCAGACTTCGTGACCGCGATCAGTCAGGAACGGAGTGACGGCCGAGGCGACCAGCCCGCTTGCCCCGCTGATGGCGATCTTCATCGGCGAATAGCTTAGCGTCGCAGGAAAAATCATTCCGCCAGATTCGTGGCCGATACGCTCCCGTGGCGGCGCCGCAACTTTGCTCGAATTGACGCCACTTCGGCGGCGTCCGATTCCAACATTTCATGCAAAACCAATCGACCCTGTACCTCCTGATTACCGCGTTGGCCACCTCCGCCGCGCTGGCCGACGAGAATCTCCCCAAAACCCTCATGACCGAGCGCGGCAAGCTGGCTTACAGCGATGACCTGAGCAAGGCCGCGTGGCGCGCTGGGAAGGGCAAATGGGAAATTGTTGATGGCGCCATGAAGGGCAGCGAACTGAAAGCCGACAAGCACGGCGC
>DATDFH010000645.1:0-3549 GCA_036522715.1 Verrucomicrobiia bacterium | reverse complement strand
CCTCAGAGAGCCCGAAGAAATTCAAGGAGAACAGGTAGTAGAGCGCTCCGAGTCCGATCAGGACCAGCACGTAGCCGCCGAACCAGACTTTGTCTTTCGTTTGTGCGACGGGCTTTGGCGGTTGGTCCTGCTTTGGTGTCTGCTTCAGCGCCTGCCGTACGTTCTCCTGCTTCTTTATTTTCTCCTCTTCCGCTTCCCTGGTTTCAGCCTCTTGTTCCTCGACTACTTCGGGTTCGACTGTTTGTACGTTTGCCATAACTTTGAATCAGCGCCTCCTGCCGCCGGCAAGCAGTCCGCTCAATCACAGGGCACGGCACCTGAAGTCATTCCTTCTTCGCGCGTTTTGAATAGCGGAGCTTTTCATCAATCGAATGAGATCCATGCGCTTCTCTACCCTTCAGCAGCTTACCGAGCTGCTGATAATGCTTGCGCAGATTTTCGACCTCTTCTTCGCTCAGGTCCTCGACGTCGATCAATCGATTGCTCGCGCCTTCCAACGACGCGACGATTTCATCGAGCTTCAACTGAACGGCGAGCGATTCTTTGTTCTGCGCTCTTTGAATCAGAAAGACCATCAGGAAGGTCACGATCGTGGTGCCGGTGTTAATCACAAGCTGCCACGTATCGGAGTAATGGAAGATCGGACCGGTTGCGGCCCAGCCGACTATAACGCCCAAAGCAACGATGAACGCCCACGAGCTGCCGGACCACGTCGTCACCTGGCGCGAGAACCGCTCGAGCACATTACCGTTACTATTCGATTTTTTCTTTGTCATTGAAGCTCTGTCATTGAAGCCTGGAGAAAAGACAAGCTGGCTTTTAGTTGCGGCCAGCCTCTTTCTTTTCGGCCTTTTCATTGTTGATCAGTTTAGAAAAGCGGCTGACATCGCCGCCCTCCGTTTCTTCCTGGTATAGGAAAGCAAGCCGTTCCTTTTCGAACTTGTCGAAGAACTGCTCCCACGAAATCTGCTGGAGTGTTTCTTCGCCGGTGTACGTGATCTCCGCGCTGCGTGCCAGCGGCGCGACGGTGATCAATCCCATTCCCGTCGCCCGCGCGCTGCAGCAGATCGGCGAGCCGCTGTACGGCGCGCAGCCGCCCACCGGCTACAGCGACAAGGCCGAGGCGTGGATGAACAGCGGCGCGGAAGTGGGTCGCATGAACTTCGCCGTCAGCCTGGCCTCGAACAAACTGCCCGGCGTGGTGGTGCGGACGGCGGACGCGAACAAGCTGGCGTTGGAACTGGGGAGTCCCGATTTTCAGAAACAGTAGCCAGTTGCCCG
Source organism: Verrucomicrobiia bacterium (assembly GCA_036522715.1). Lineage (GTDB taxonomy): Bacteria > Verrucomicrobiota > Verrucomicrobiia > Limisphaerales > JACQFS01 > DATDFH01. The sequence goes on along the minus strand of DATDFH010000645.1, from coordinate 2,268 downwards.
TTGCCAGTTGCCTGTGGGCGCTGGCAACTGGCAACCGGTAACAGGCAACCGACATATGAATCGCAGAACATTCTTGAAATCGTCAGGCTTGGCGCTCGTCGCCGGGCCGCTTCTTCCGAACGTCTTCGTGCGCATGGCCAACGCGGCGACGACGAAAGGGCGCAAGACGCTGGTGGCCATCTTCCAGCGCGGCGCGGTCGACGGGCTCAACGTCGTCGTGCCGTACGGCGAGAAGGCGTACTACGACGCGCGCCCGACCATCGCCGTGCCGAAGAGCGATGTCGTCGATCTCGACGGCTTCTTCGGCGTGCACCCGTCGCTCGCGCCGCTGGTGCCGTACTTCAAGAACAAGAGCGCCGCGTTCGTGCAGGCCGTGGGCAGCCCGGACACCACGCGCTCGCACTTCGACGCGCAGGACTTCATGGAGTCCGGTACACCAGGAGTCAAGATCACGCAGGACGGCTTCCTCTCCCGCGCGCTCGAGTCGCAGAAGCCCGCGCCGCTGCGCGCGGTGGCCATCGGGCAGATGATGCCGCGCATCCTCAGCGGCAAGGCGAACGCGCTGGCCATGCCCGACATCGCGAAATTCGAGATGCCCGAAGCGTTCCGCTCGATGTACAAAGAGGCCTACGAATCCACGCGCATCCTCAAGGCCGCCGATCCCGCCAAGCTACAGCCCGAAAACGGCGCTGTCTATCCGAACGGTCCGTTCGGCAGCTCGCTCAAGCAGATCGCGCAGCTGATCAAGGCCAACGTCGGACTGGAGGTCGCTTTCACCGACGTCGGCGGCTGGGACACGCACGCCGGCGAGGGGGGCGCGCAAGGGCAACTGGCGAACAACCTCAAGACCTTCGCCTCGGCCATCGCCGCGTTTGCGCAGGACCTCGGCTCGCGCATGGGCGACGTCGTGCTGGTCACCATGTCCGAGTTCGGGCGCACCGTGCGCGAGAACGGCAATCGCGGCACCGATCACGGCCACGGCAACGTCATGTTCCTCGTCGGCGGCGGCGTGAAGGGGGGCAAAGTCTACGGCCAGTGGAGGGGTCTGACCCCAGAGAACTTGTTCGAGGGGCGGGACTTGGCGGTGACCACGGACTTTCGCGACGTCTTCGCCGAGCTGCTGACCAGGCAGCTGAACGTGCCGTCGCTGAAGAACGTGTTTCCGGGATACGAGCCGCGGCCGCTGGGACTGATGGCTTGAGTTGTCGGTTGTCGGTGATTGGTTGTCAGGAGAACCGACAACCGACCACCGCGTAACGCTTCCGCGCCTTCCTTCACTACCCGTGTAGTACCTGAGGCGCTGAAGGATCTGCCATGCCCACGAGCCCGCAACCGCAACGAACCGACTTCAGTCTCGACCTCATCGGTCGTTTCATCTGCAACGGACTCGATGAGGCTCTTCGGAGCACTGACAAGAACATCTACCCGGATGCACGGCCCTTTGACGTGATCGTGGTCGGTGGCGGCTCGTTCGGCGCCATTTTGGCGGCTCACGTCTTCAACGGCGACAAGACCCACAGCCGCCGGGTTTTGGTGCTCGACGGCGGTCCGGTCCTGTTACCCGAGCACGTCCAGAACCTGCCGATGATGGGAATCGCTGCTCCGGGGCCCGTGCAGAACGATCCCGGCGTCGTGCGTGAATTCGTCTGGGGCCTGGCGTGGCAGACCAGCGTCAAGGGAGGGTTTCCGGGGCTTGCCTATTGCGTCGGCGGACGCTCCGTGTTCTGGGGCGGCTGGTCGCCTCAGCTCCTGCACGCGGAGATGCCGACGACGGCAAGCCCGCAGCATCCGAACGCGTGGCCCAGCCAGTTGGTCAATGAACTGGAAATACCGGAGAAACCGCTGCCGAATGGGCAATCCGGCTACTTCCGCCAGGCGGCCGAGCAGATCGGCACGACGCAGACCAACGACTTCATTCACGGTCCGCTGCACGACGCGTTGCGCCGGCAACTCTTCGAGGGAGTGAAGGCCGGCAAGGTCACCGCCGCGGTGCCTTTCGCCGAGTTGCCGCAACTTCTGGACAAGGTGCCGGCTAACAAAACGGATCTCTTCAAACTCGAGGCCCCGCTCGCCGTCGAGGGGACTCCGCCACGATCGGGATTCTTCCCGATCAACAAGTTCAGCACCGTGCCGCTGCTGGCGCAGGCATCTCGGACTGCACGCGAGGAGTCGGTACAGGGCTTTCCATCGGCCGACGGTGCCGACGTGCGCAAGCGCCTCATGATCGTTCCCAACTGCCACGTCGTCCGGCTGATCACGGACGTGGCC
>DATDFH010000644.1:0-7159 GCA_036522715.1 Verrucomicrobiia bacterium | reverse complement strand
CCCTTTGTCGGCAAGCTCGTTTTTTTCCGCGTCTATAGTGGCAAAGTCACGAAGGGAGACACGATTTACAATCCGCGCACCAACAAGCGCGATCGCATCAGCCGCCTGATCCAGATTCAGGCAGACAAGCGCGAGGACATCGACACGATTTATTCGGGCGACATCGCGGCCATCGTCGGGATCAAGAACGTTACCACGGGCGATACGCTATGTGACGAAGATCACGCGATCCTTCTGGAACCACCGTCCTTTCCCGACCCGGTCATCTCGATGTCGATTGAGCCGAAGACGAAGATCGACCAGGAGAAGATGTCGAATGCGCTCCAGCGTTTGTCCGAAGAGGACCCGACGTTCCGCGTCTTCACGGACGAAGACACTGGCCAGACAATCATCGCGGGCATGGGCGAGTTGCACCTCGAAATCATCGTCGATCGCCTCAAGCGCGAGTTCAAGGTCGAGGCCAACACGGGCGCGCCGCAGATCGCGTATCGCGAGACGATCACCAAGGCTGCCGAGGGTGAAGGCAAGTTCATCCGCCAGTCGGGCGGCCGCGGCCAGTACGGCCACGCGCTCGTCAAGGTCGAGCCGAACGAGAAGGGCAAGGGCATCGAGGTCAACAATAAGATCGTCGGCGGCTCGATCCCGAAGGAGTACATCCCGGCGGTCATCGACGGCGTCGAGGAAGCGATCAAGGGCGGTGTTTACGCCGGCTACCAGGTCATCGACATCAAGGTCGATGTCGTGGACGGCTCGTTCCATGAGGTTGACTCCAACGAATTGGCGTTCAAGATGGCCGGCATCTTTGCGCTGAAGGACGCCTTCAAGCAGGCGGGCCCGATCATCCTCGAGCCGATCATGAAGGTCGAGGTCACGACGCCGGATGAGTATCAGGGCGATCTGCTCGGCGACGTGAACCGCCGCCGCGGCATCATTCAGGGCGTCGAGGCCAAGGGCGGACAGACGATCGTGACCGCGCACGTGCCGCTGGCGGAGATGTTCGGTTACGCCACGGCGATCCGTTCGCTCTCGAAGGGCCGCGCGAGCTACTCGATGGAGCCGTTCTCCTTCGAGCAGGTGCCGTCCTCGGTCGAGAAGGCGATTCTCGACACGGCCGCAAAGAAACCCGCGGCGCGCACTTAAAACCATTAAACCTGTTCTTTGATATGGCTGGACAACGCATTCGCATCCGATTGAAAGCTTTCGACCACCGGGTCATCGACGCGTCGGCGACCGAGATCGTCGAGACGGTCAAGCGTTCGGGGGCCAAGGTGGCCGGCCCGATCCCGCTGCCCACGCGCATCGAGCGCTTCACCGTGCAGCGCTCGCCGCACGCCGACAAGAAGTCCCAGGAAACTTTCGAACAGCGCACGCACAAGCGGCTGCTGGACATCCTCGATCCCACTGCCAAGACCGTGGACGAGCTGAAGAAGCTCAACCTCCCGGCGGGCGTTGACATCACCATCAAGATTTAACGCCTATGCCACTCGGACTTCTCGGAAAGAAACTCGGCCACACGCGCGTGTATGACACGTACGGCAACGTCGTCGCTGTCACCGTCGTGCAGGCCGGCCCCAATCGCGTCCTCCAGGTCAAGAGCAAGGACGGCAAGGACGGCTACAAGGCCGTGCAGCTCGGCTTCGACGACCAGAAGGAACAGCGCCTCGCGAAGGCTGTCGTCGGTCACATCAAGAAATTCAACGGCGCGGCGGTCAAGCGCATCCGCGAGTTCCGCGACTTCACCCTCGACGTGAAGCCCGGCGACATTGTCGGTCCGAATATTTTTGCCATCGGCGATTTCGTTGATGCCATCGGCGTGACGAAGGGGCAGGGGTTCGAGGGCGTCGTCAAGCGCCACCATTTCGCCGGCGGCGACAGCACGCACGGCGCGAAAGGCTGGCATCGCCGCTCCGGCGCGATCGGTCAGCGCCTGTTCCCCGGCACGGTCATGCGCGGGATGAAGATGCCCGGTCACATGGGGCACGTCCGGCGCACGACGCAAAACCTCGAGGTCGTCCAGGTCCTCCACGAGGACAATCTGCTGTTGATCAAGGGCGCGATGCCCGGCGCCGAAGGCGACTACGTGATCATCCGCGAGTCGAAGAAGATCCCGAAGGATTCGCCGCGCGCCAAGGCGATCCACGAGGCTCGGAAGAAACTGTTCGCTCGCTCGACGGGTACCGCCGAGGAGAAGAAGGCCGCGAAAGCCGCCGCCAAAAAGTAAGCGCGTATGAAGCTCACTGTTAAAACCATTTCCGGGCAGGACGCCGGCGAACTTGAAGTGAAGTTCCCGGTGATTGCCAACGGCCGCGGTACGCAGGCCGTGCACGACACCGTTGTCGCCTATCAGGCGGCGCAGCGCATGGGCACCGCGTGCACCAAGAACGTCGGCGACGTCAACGGCACCAACAAGAAGCCGTGGCGCCAGAAGGGCACGGGCCGCGCCCGCGCGGGTTCCTTCGCGTCGCCGTTGTGGCGCGGGGGTGGCGTGGTGTTCGGTCCCAAGCCGCGCGACTTCTCCAAGAAGGTCAACGTCCAGACCCGGCAGCTCGCGTTGCGCAAGGCGTTCAGCGAACGCCTCAAGGCCGGCGAAGTCACCGTGGTGGACCAGTTCAGCCTCGCCGCGCCCAAGACGAAGGAATTTCTCGGCGCGCTCGCGGCGCTCAAGCTCGACGGCTCGACGCTCATCGTTGCCGGCGCCGAGGACAAGAACCTCGCGCTCGCCGCGCGCAACGTGCGGGCGGTTTCGCTGGCGATGGCGGAGACGCTCAACACCTACCAACTTTTGCTGGCGAAGAACCTCGTGTTCACGCGCGGCGCCTACGAGAAGTTCGAGCAACGTCTCGCGGAGAAGTAAGCCATGAACAGCTTTGACATCATCAAGACCGTGCGTCTGACCGAGAAGGGCACGACGCAGGCCGAGCGGTTCAACCAATACACCGTGGTGGCCGACCCGCGCGCGAACAAGCTCCAGATCCGCCACGCGGTCGAGGAGTTGTTCAAGGTGAAGGTGCTCGCCGTCAACACGCGCAACGTGCGCGGCAAGATGCGCCGCAAGCGCACGCACCAGCAGGGCACGACCAACGATTGGAAGAAGGCCATCGTGACGTTGCGCGCCGGCGACAAGATTCAACTGACCTGATTTTATGGCCGTAAAAGCTTTCAGACCCCTGACGCCCTCGACGCGGTACATGACGTATCCGTCGTTCGAGGAGATCACCAAGAGCCGTCCGGAGAAGTCGCTGATCCACATCAAGAAGAAGACCGGCGGCCGCAACATGTATGGCCGCGTGACCATCCGCGCCCTCGGCGGCGGCCACAAGCAGATGATCCGCAGCGTGGACTTCCGGCGGAGCAAGGTCGGCATACCCGCGAAGGTCGTCGGCATCGAATACGATCCGGGCCGCTCGGGGCGCATCGCGTTGCTGGAGTATCAGGACGGCGTAAAGAGCTACATCCTCGCGCCGGTCGGGCTGGCCGTGGGCACGATTGTGATGAGCGGCCCTTCCGCGCCGCCCGAGATCGGGAATCATCTGCCGCTTTCCAAGATTCCGGTTGGCCTGTCGGTGTTCAACATCGAGCTGGCGCCCGGCCGCGGCGGACAGATGGTGCGCAGCGCCGGTTCGGCGGCGACGTTGATGTCGCGCGGCGACGGTTACGCGACGATCCGCCTGCCCTCCGGCGAAATCCGCGTCGTCCACGAGAATTGCTCGGCGACCATCGGCCAGGTTTCCAATCCTGAAAACGAAAAAATTGTCCTTGGCAAGGCGGGGCGCACACGGCACCTGGGCCGGCGCGGTCTGAGCCGCGGCGTGGCGCGCAACCCGGTCGATCACCCGAACGGTGGCGGTCAGGGCAAGAGCAAGGGCGGCGGCGGCTGGCAGCAATTGACCTCGCCGTGGGGTTTGCTCGCCAAGGGCTATCGCACGCGCCACAAAAAGAAAATTTCCAACCGGTTCATCCTCGTGCGCCGCGACGGCCGCCCGATGAAGCGCAAATAACTGACGTATGGGACGCTCGATTAAAAAGGGTCCGTTCGTGGACCAGCACTTGATGGACAAGATCGTCAAGGCGAAGAACATCAACTCGAAGACCCCGATCAAGACCTGGTCGCGGCGCTCGATGATCACACCCGAGTTTGTGGGGCTGACCTTCACCGTGCACAACGGGAAGGTGTTCAACCCGGTGTTCGTGACGGAAAACATGGTGGGCCACCGGCTCGGCGAGTTTTCCCCAACGCGAATTTTCAAGAAACACGGCGCCCACACGGCGAAGGCGGAGGCCAAATAGCATGGACGTGCAAAGCATCACCAAAAACATTCCGATGTCCGCGCAGAAGATGCGCGAAGTTGTGAGGCAGATTCAAGGTCTGCACGCGTTGCACGCGCAGGCGCTGCTGCTGGCGGTGCCGCGCAAGGGCGCGCGCATCGTCGCCAAGACGCTCAAGAGCGCCATCGCCAACGCCGAAAACAACAACGGCCTCAAACCCGAGACGCTGCGCGTGAAGCTCGCCGTCGCCGGCACGGCGACCACGCTCAAGCGGATGCAACCCAAGGCGCGCGGGTCGTCCGGACCGATCCTCAAGCGCCGCTGCCACGTCAAAATCGTCGTCTCTGACCAGTAATACTATGGGCCAAAAGACCAATCCCATCGGACTGCGCGTTGCCCTCACCAAGGACTGGCGCTCCAAGTGGTACGCCGACAAGAAGGATTTCGGCCGCCTGCTCAACGAGGACGCGCAGATCCGCGCGATCCTCAAGAAGAAGCTCGAGAGCGCCGCGGTGCCGCGCATCCAGATCGAGCGCGCCGCCAGCCGCTGCCGCATCACCATCCACACCGCGCGTCCGGGCGTGGTCATCGGCCGCAAGGGCGCCGAGATCGACAAGCTCAAGGAAGAGTTGAGCAAGATGACCGGCAAGGAAATTTACGTGGACATCGTCGAGGTGAAGACACCCGAAACCGATGCCCAGCTCGTGGCCGAGAACGTCGCGACGCAGTTGGAGCGGCGCATCTCATTCCGCCGCGCGATGAAAAAGGCCGTGCAGATCGCGATGGATTTCGGCGCGGAAGGCATTCGCATCCGCTGCGCCGGGCGCCTGGGTGGCGCTGAACTCGCGCGTGTCGAGCAATACATGCAGGGCCGGGTGCCGCTGCACACGCTTCGCGCGAACATTGATTACGGGTTTGCCGAGGCGAAGACGATGTACGGCAAACTCGGAGTGAAGTGCTGGGTTTGCAAAGGCGAGATGAAGCCCGCCAGTGCCAAGGCCGACGCGGCCCCGGCGCCGGTGCCGGCCAGTGCCGGACTTTGATTCGAGAGGACTGATTTATGCCATTGATGCCCGCCAGAGTGAAGTATCGCAAAATGCAGAAGGGGAACCGCGCCGGCCTGGCCACGCGCGGCAACGTCGTGGCATTTGGCGAGTACGGCTTGCAGGCGCTGGAGCGCTGCTGGCTCGACACCAAGCAGATCGAGGCCGCGCGCGTGGCGATCAGCCGCTACATGAAGCGCCGCGGCAAGATGTGGATTCGCGTGTTCCCGGACCACTCGGTGACCAAGAAGCCGCTTGAGACGCGCATGGGCACCGGCAAGGGGCCGGTAGAGTCGTGGGCGGCGGTCATCAAGCCCGCGGCGGTGCTGTTCGAAGTGGATGGCGTGCCGGAAATTGTCGCGCGCGAAGGCATGCGGCTGGCGGCCACCAAGCTGCCGATCAAGACGCGCTTCGTATCGCGTCATAAACTCGCGTAACTGAATTTGCTGCCATGAAGATGTCCGAACTCAAAGATATGACGGCGGTGGAACTCTCGGCCAAGGGTCGGGACCTGCGCCACGAAATGTTCAACCTGCGCCTCCAGCAGGCGAGCGCGCAGTTGGAGAAGCCCGCCCGGCTGCGCGTGTTGCGCCGCGACATCGCGCGCCTGGAGACGCAGATCTCCGTCATCCGCAACCAGAGCACGAAGAAGTAATCTCGTTATGTCCGAAGCCACCGCAACCACTCCAACCCCCCGCACGCACCGCAAGGAACGCGTGGGCGAGGTGATGTCCACGAAGATGGCCAAAACCATTGTCGTGCGCGTCCAGCGCCGCTTCCAGCACCCGCGCTACCGCAAGATCGTCACCAGCTACAAGAAATTTTACGCGCACGACGAGAAGGCCGAGGCCAAGACCGGCGACCGTGTGCGCATCGAGGAAACCCGTCCGATTTCCAAGACCAAGTGCTGGCGGCTGGTGGAAGTGGTCGAACGCAACACCGAGCCGGTGGCCGTCAACGTTTAAGGTAATTCTATGCTCCAAGTCCGATCCATCACCGACGTGGCCGACAACACCGGCGCCCGCCGCGCCTCGGTGATCGGCGTGCTCGGCCGCAACCAGCGCTACGCCCACATCGGCGACATCATCAAGGCCAACATCAAGGAAGCCGCTCCCGACGGCACCGTGAAAAAGGGCGAGGTGGTCAATGCCGTGGTTGTTCGCACCCGCAAGACCATCCACCGCAGCGACGGCTCCTCGTTGCGTTTCGACAGCAACGCGATCGTCATCATCGACGCCGAGCAGAACCCGAAGGGCACGCGCATCTTCGGTCCGGTGGCGCGCGAGCTGCGCGAGAAGAAGTTCATGAAGATCATTTCACTCGCGCCGGAGGTCATCTGATTATGGCAAGTGCACACGTCAAAAAAGGCGACGAGGTCGTCGTGATCGCCGGCACCGAGAAAGGCAAGCGCGGCAAGATCATCGAAGTCATCCCGGCGAAGCAGCGCGCGATCGTCGAGGGCGTCAAGCTCATCAAGAAACACACGCGCAAAAGCCAGCAGAACCCGCAGGGCGCCATCGTCGAGCGCGAGGGCACCGTCCACATCTCGAACCTGATGAAGGCCGAGGTGTTCGACGCTCGCGCCGCCAAACGCGCGCCCGTGGCAGCAGCCTGAACAATTTGAAAACGTCATGGCCAGATCCGTGACAACACAAAAATGAAATCGCGGCTCTACAAAAAATACGTCGAAGAAGTCCGGCCGGCGCTGATGGAAAAGCTGAAGTACACCAACGTCCATCAGGTGCCCAAGCTGGAGAAGATCGTCGTCAACATGGGCGTGGGCGCGCAGCTCGAAAAGAGCGCGCTGGACGACGCGTCCAAGGAACTGGCGCAGATCACCGGGCGCAAGC
>DATDFH010000643.1:0-8331 GCA_036522715.1 Verrucomicrobiia bacterium | reverse complement strand
TATGGCAACAGCTACGGGACGTTGAAGTCCGAAGTGTTGAGCAAGCTGCGTGCGGGTCGCGACGTGTTGCTCGCCGTGGATGTGCAGGGCGCGGCGTCGATCAAGGAGGCCGCGGAGGCCGACCCGGAGTTGAAGCCGGCGCTCATCACGGTGTTCCTCACCCCGCCAACGCTCGAAGTGCTGGAGGCGCGGCTCAAGAAGCGCGGAGAGGATTCTCCGGTGGCGATCAAGAAGCGGTTGAGCGACGCGCGGCGGGAGATCACGCAGTGGAAGAATTTCGATTACCTCGTCATCAGCACGAGCATCGCCGAGGACGCGCGGCGCGGGCAGGCGATCCTCGATGCGGAAAAAATGCGGCAGGCACGGACGGTGCCGCCCGAGGTGTGATTTTTTCTTACTCTTGCTCTTACTCCTGCTCTTACTCTGCTTTCCGAAGAGAGTAAGAGCAGGAGTAAGCGAACGAGTAAGAGCGGAAACATGAGCAAGAAATCCAACATCGTCCTCGGTGTCAGTGGCTCGATCGCGGCGTACAAAGCCGCGGACCTGACGAGCAAACTCGCCAAGGCCGGTGCGGACGTGCACGTCGTGATGACCGCCGACGCGCTGCGTTTCATTACGCCGCTCGCCTTCAAGACTCTCTCTCGTCATCCCGTGGTCACCGATCTCTACGATGAGGAGGAGGGCTGGAAGCCGACGCACATCAAGCTCGCCGACGAGGCGGACCTGTTGCTCATCGCCCCGGCCACGGCCAACAATCTGGCGAAACTCGCGCTCGGCATTGCGGATGACGCGCTCACGTGCATCGCGCTCGCGCTCAATCCCAAGGCGAAGTTGCTCATCGCCCCCGCGATGAACGGCAAGATGTGGCTCCATCCCGCCACGCAGCAGAACGTCGCCACGCTCAAATCGCGCGGTGCCGAGTTCATCGGGCCGGAAGAGGGGATGCTTTCGTGCGGTTACGAGGGCATCGGGCGGCTGTGGCCGGTCGAGGAAATTGGCGAGCGCGCGTTGCTCCTGCTCAAACAGCGCGGCTGAACCGCGCGCAGTTCCATGACCGGGCCTTTGCTCCCAGCGCTCAGGAAGATTCCGGCGCTGCTCTCCGCCGGCCGGCTCGACACGGCGCACCAACTCACGCGCATCGTGTCGATGGAGCGCAACATCGGCCTACCGGTGCGCGCGGGATTGATGGGCGCAGCCGCCTACTACTTGTTTCTCTCGAAGGGCTTCGGCGAGGCGGCGAGCATTCCCGACGTGGTGCTCGAATTCGTGCGGAGGTTGATGTTCGGCTACCTCGCGCTCAATCTCGCCGCGTCGGTCGTGCTGTTTTTCATGCGCAAGCTGGGCTGGGGCTGGATGCGGTGGGTCGTCTTCACGTTGAGCCTGATGGACGGCTTCTTTCTCGCCGCCGTCACCCTGATCGCGGGCGGGTTCGACAGCGGCCTCTACTGGTTGTTCTTCGGGCTGCTGGTGCGCAACGCCATCAGCCTGCCGGTGGCCGCGCTCCAAATCATTCTCAACCTCTCGGTCTGCGTTTTCTACGGCGCGATGGCGGTGGTGGACGTTGCGTTTCTTCAGGGCGAAGCCGCAACCGAATCAGCGGTGCTCACCGAGCCGTTCATCCTTCGCCTAGCCCTGCTGCTGCTGACGGCGGCGTGCTGTTACGGCATCCAGGTGATCTACGATCGCAACCTGCACGCACAGGAAGAGTCGCGCGAATTCCACACGCGCCAGGAACAACTCGCTGCCGCCGGCCGGCTCGCGGCGGAGATCGCCCATCAACTCAAAAACCCGCTGGCGATCATCAACAACGCCGCGTTCAACCTGCAACGCTCCGCCGCGCGCGCCGAACCAGCCGCCGCCGGACAGCTCCGCATCATCCGTGAAGAGGTCGAACGCTCCGATCGCATCATCACGCAGATCATGGACTACGCCCAGCTTGCTGAGGGTCACGTTGAGCGCGTCGATGTGGCCGAGACGGTCGAGCGGGCCATCGCACAGGTTTTCCCCGGCGAGCTGGAGCCCGGCGTGCGCATCGAGACCTCGTTCGCGCCCGGCTTGCCGCGGCTGCTCATGCAACGCCGGCACCTCGACGACATTCTCGTCAATTTGCTCAAGAACGCCCGCGAGGCGATGCCCGCCGACGGCCACATCCGCGTCACCGCCGATGAAGCCGCCGACCGGCTCATATTGGTCGTGGAAGACAACGGCCCCGGCGTCGCGGGCGAGTTGCGCGAGCGCGTCTTTGAGCCGTACTTCACGACCAAGCCCAAAGGCAGCGGCCTGGGGCTGGCCATCGTGAAGCACAATACCGAGCTTTACGGCGGCACGGTTCGCGTTGACTCCGGGCTTGGAAATGGGGCCCGGTTGGTCTTAGAGTTTCCCACCCGAATCACACCGGCCCCGTGAAACCACCGCTGCCACCCGTCCTGATCGTCGATGACGAGAAGAACATGCGCGCGTCGCTCACCACCGCGTTGCAGGACGCGGACTACGACGTGGCGGCGGTCGAGTCGGCCGAAGCGGCGTTGCGGCTGCTGGCGCAGGACGAGTTCCTGATGGTCATCACCGACGCGCGTCTCGGCGGGATGAGCGGCTACGAATTGCTCGACAAGATCAAGGCGCAGCGGCCCGCGCTGCCCGTGCTGATGATCACCGCCTACGCGACGCCCAAGCTCGCGGCGGAGGCGATCAAGGCCGGCGCGATCGATTATCTCGCCAAGCCGTTTGCACCGGAGGAACTGCTCCACGCCATCGAGCGCTGCGCCGAGCGGCACCGGTTGTTGCAGGAGAATGCGGCGTTGCGCGCGCGCGCCGTGGAGCCGTACCGCCTCGAACATATCATCGGCGAGTCGCCGAAGATGCGCGAGTTGCGGCATCTGATCGAGACCGTCGCACCCACCAACGCCACGGTGCTCATCCTCGGCGAGAGTGGCACCGGCAAGGAACTTGTTGCGGGCGCGCTGCACAGCCTGAGCCAGCGCAAGCAACATAATTACGTCCGCATCAACTGCGCCGCCATTCCGGAGACCCTGCTCGAAAGCGAACTTTTCGGTCACGAAAAGGGCGCGTTCACCGGCGCGATCAAACAGAAGGCGGGTCGCGTGGAGGAAGCGCATCAAGGCACGATCTTCCTCGATGAGATCGGCGACATGAGCCGGCCGCTTCAGGCCAAGCTGCTGCGCTTCCTCGAGGACGGCACTTTCACGCGCGTCGGGGGCAACGAGGAGTTGAAGGTGGACGTGCGGATGATCGCAGCCACGAATCGCGACATCGTCGATGCCATTCAGGAAGGCGTATTCCGCGAGGATCTCTATCACCGGCTCAACGTGGTGCAGTTCTGTCCGCCGCCGTTGCGCGAGCGGGGCGAGGACGTACTGCTGCTCGCGGCGTCTTTCCTCAAGCAGTTCGCCACCTCGATGAACAGGCGGATCACGCGCCTGGGTCGCGCCGCGGAGCAGAAGCTGCTCGATCATGCCTGGCCGGGAAACGTGCGCGAGTTGCGCAACGCCATTGAGCGCGCGGTCATCCTGGAGAGCGCGGAGGAATTGCGCGCCGAGAGCCTGCCGGACTTCCATCTCGAATCCCGGTTGCGCCGACCTGCCGAAGCTGCGGCGCCACCGCCGGCGTCCTACGCGGGGCAGGGGCTGGACGAAGCGCTGGGCAACTTCGAGCGCGAGCTGATCAACCGGACGCTCGAACGCAACCGCTTCAGTTTGACCCGGACGGCGGATCAGCTCAAGATCAGCCGCCACGCACTGCGCTATCGCATGCAACGCCTGAACATCAACCTCGATTCCGATGATGAGCGCGAACCCGCCGACGGCGGCGCCAACCAGCCCGCCGCGGGCGCACACTGACACCCGCCATGGCTGACAACGCTCGAGACATCACTGAGTTGGTCCCCAACATCGGACAAGGCTCCGGCCGGTCCGTCGAGTTCTGGTTGGATTTCGGAATCATCGTCGGCGCGGCGTTCGTCGTGACGGTGGGCTTCGTGATTTGGGCGAAATTCTTTCGCAAGCGCCGTCGGCGCCGTTCCTCCAAGGCGATCCAGATCATGGGCAACGACCATGAACGGGACGATTCCGAGGAAGAACATTCCCGCCGTCACCGCCGGCACGGCCACGGCGAACGCTACACGAAGCGAAATCCCACGCTCGCGCAAACCGGCGGCCTGCCGCCGCTGCGGCCCGACCCTGACGAACCTTCGCAGGGGATGCCGCCGTCCGCGGGACAACTTCCTTCCTGAAGATGGGCGAGGCCCAGACCATCACGCGCAAAAGCGCGTCCAATCTCGCGCTGGCCTTCGTGCTCCTGCCCAAGCCCAAACGCGACGCGATGGCGGCGCTCTACGCATTCTGCCGCGAGGTGGACGACGTGGCGGACAACGAGACGGTTCCAACCGCGGATCGCCGGCGGCAGCTTGGCGAGTGGCGCGAGGACGTGCGGCTGGCGTGCGCCGGTGCCGCGCCGCGCTTCGGAGTGAACTGTGAATTGCAGCCCGTGATCGCGCGGCATCGGCTCCCATTCGAGTTGTTCGACGAGGTCATCCGCGGCGTTGAGATGGACCTCGACATCAAACGCTACGAAACGTGGGCGCAACTTGAACAGTATTGCTACCGGGTCGCCTCGGTGGTCGGGTTGTTGAGCATCGAGATTTTCGGCTACACCAATGCGCGCTGCCGCGAATACGCCGTGCACCTCGGCAAGGCGCTGCAACTGACCAACATTCTCCGCGACGTGCGCTCGGACGCGGAGCGCGGGCGCATTTACCTGCCGCTGGAAGAGCTGCGGAAGTTCGGCGTGCGCGAGGCCGACATTCTGGAGGCGCGCTACACGCCGCAGTTCGTGGCGCTGGCGCAGCACGTCGCTGATCGCGCGCGCAGCTTCTACCAGCTCGCTCGCGAAGCGCTGCCTGCGGCGGATCGGCGGTCGATGATTGCCGCCGAGTTGATGGGGTCGGTCTATTGGCGGCTGCTTCGCAAGCTGGAGACGAAACGCTTCCACGTGTTCGGCCCGACGCCGACGCGGATCAACAAGGTTCAAAAGCTCGCGCTGATTCTCCGCACTTGGTATCGCCTCGCCTCGGGCGCAATGGTTCCAAACTATGGAACGCCGTGAGGCTGCGCGGCGACTGATCGTCAACGCGGACGACTTCGGGCGCTCGTCCGAGATCAACGCGGCCGTCATCCGCGCGCACCGCGAGGGAATTCTTACATCGGCCAGCCTCATGGTCACGGGCGACGCGTGCGCGGAGGCGGTGGACTTGGCGCGAAAGCACCCGTTGCTCGGTGTCGGCTTGCACCTGACGCTTGTCTGCGGTCGCGCGGCGCTGCCGCCACCGGAAATTCCGGGCCTCATCGACGCCGACGGTAATTTCGGCGAAGATGCCGTGGGCGCCGGATGTCAGTTCTTTTTCAATCGCGCCTTGCGCGCGCCGCTCGAACGCGAAATCGCCGCGCAGTTCGAGCGCTTCCGCGCCACCGGCCTGCCGCTCGATCACGTCAACGGCCACCTCAACCTTCAACTGCACCCGGCGGTGTTCTCCATCCTCATGGCCAACGCGGAACGCTGGGGCATCCGCCATTTCCGGCTCACTCGCGATCTGTTTTGGTTCAACGCACGGCTCGCTGGGGGCGCGTGGGTGTATCGCGCGAGTCACGCGTTCATCTACTGGCTGCTGGCGGCACGCGCGCGCGGCGAACTTCGGCGACGCGGAATTCAATTCACCGAACGCGTCTTCGGCCTGCTGCAGAATGCGTGCGTGGACGAGGAGTTCATCACGCGTCTGTTGCCACGACTGCCACCGGGTGATTCGGAGCTTTACTCTCATCCGTCGCTCACGGATTCTAAGTTCGAGTTGGATGCGCTCCTCAGTCCGCGCGTGAAGGCGCTCGTGCAATCGGAAGGCATCCAGTTGCTCCGTTACCAGGACCTCAAATGATCAAGACCGTTTCATTCATGCTCTTCGCGCTCGTGCTCGAAGCGATCGGCGTCGTGCTCCTCAGCAAGGGCCTCAAGGAAGTCGGCGACCTCGGGCAGATCGCCGTGGGCGAAATCCTGCGCGTGATCAAGAGCGGGATCACCAACCGCAACATCCTCATCGGCGTGGCGCTGGAGGCGGCGTTCTTCGCCTGCCTGCTCGTGTTGCTCTCCAAGCGCGACGTGAGCTTCGTGTGGCCGCTGACGGCGCTGGGGTTTGTGATCACGACGCTGGCGGCCCAATTTTACCTCAGGGAACACGTGAGCACCGCGCGCTGGCTGGGCGTGGTCTTCATCATGATCGGCGCCGCGTTCATCACGTGGAGTGAACAGCAGAAGAAGGCCGCTCCCGCACGACCCGTCGTGGCGCTTTCCGGCGAGAAGGACTAATGCGCGCTGCCGCGGGTTCGGAGCTTCTGGATCAAAGACTCAAGCAGACTCGCCTGAGTGCGCGCACACACGGCCACTTGTTTTCCGAACGCGCGGAGTTTTCCAATTTTCCCGGGCGAGCGCGCGAGGTGGAGGGCGAGCCGCAGATAGCTGAGTTTCATTTCCGAAGTCATCAACTCATTAAAGTCGAGCGGCAGGTCCTCATCCGCCGCGTCGGAAATCACGCGGGCGATGGCGAAAGGAATTCCGCGCGCCGAGCACTCCGCCTGGAGCGCGCCCGATTCCATCTCCACTGCGTCGGCGTGCGTTGAGCTTCGCAACGCGAGTTTCTCCGCCGCAGTTGTTGCGATGGCTGTCGAGGTGAGAAAGCGGGCCTGGCGGGCCGTGAGTGCGGCGAGTTCACGGCACAGGTCGGGATCATCGCAGGCAAAAACCGGTGTGCCGCGCGCAAGACTGGGATCCAGCCCGCCTGCAAAGCCCGCGCTGAGGACGAGATCAATTGATCGGCCATCGAGCGCCGAGCGGATGGCGGCCCGTGCGTTCTCGGGACCCATCCCGGTGATCAGGATGGTGACGTCGCCAAGTGCGCGCGCGGGTTTTCGAAATGCCGCAGCCTCCGCGTTCGTCGCGAAGCACACGAGGACGCGTTGAAATTCCTTCATCAAGCGGAGAGGGGGCGGGTGAGCGCGGAACGGCCGCTCAACGATTGGCGACGGAGACGTTCGCCCGGTGCGGATCAGCGGTCGCGTGACCGTTTAGTTTCGCGATCGCGCGTTCGAGCACGTTGCGATACGTGGCCAGCGCCAGCAGCGGCCAGGCGTTTCGATACATGTCGTACTTCAGGTAAAACACTTTGGGAAAACCCGTGCCGGTGGTTTCATGCTCGGTCCACGAGCCGTCGGCGTTCTGGGTCTCGATCAGATACTTCACGCCGCGGACGAGCGCGGGGTTGTAAGGATCATCGAACGCGCACAGGCCCATCACCGCCCAAGCGGTCTGCGACGCGGTGCTGGGGCCTTGGCCTTTGAAGACGGGGTCGTCGTAAGTGTTGCAGCGTTCGCCCCAGCCGCCGTCGAGGTGCTGGACGCTTTCGAGCCAGCGACCCGCCCGTTGAAGCCACGCCTGCGTCATGTCGAGATCAAGCGCGCGAATCCCGCGGAGCACCTGCCAGGTGCCGTAAATGTAATTCACGCCCCAGCGGCCGTACCAGGAACCGTCTTCCTCCTGTTCGGACCGGATGTAATCGAGCGCCTCCCGGATCTGGTGATGGTTGGGGCTCCAGTTTTCGTAACCGAGCAGCTCGAGAATGCGCGCGGTGATGTCGGCGCACTCGGGATCGAGCATCGCGTTGTGATCGGCGAACGGAACTTTTTCGAGAATGTTCTTCGTGCAATTCTTGTCGAACGCCGCCCAGCCGCCGTCCTTGCACTGGAAGGTCATCATCCACTTCAACCCGCGCTGGAAACATTCGTCGCGTTTGCGCGCGTCGTCGGTTGCGATCTGCCGCAACGCGAGCAGCACCATCGCGGTGTCGTCGACGTCGGGGTTCCATTCGTTGTTGTATTCGAACACCCAGCCGCTGGGCTCGACCTTCGCGGGATTCTTGTGCTGCCAGTCGCCGCGCCGCCGGATTTCCTTCGTCATCAGCCATTCGGCCGCCTGCTTGAGTCGCGGATGATCGGCGGGAATTCCCGATTCGCGCAGGCAGATCGCGACGATGGCGGTGTCCCAGACCGGCGAGAAGCAGGGTTCGATGCGGACGCTGTGTTCGGTTTCGTGCTCGAGCTTCTTCAACTCGTGCGCGGCGCGGATGACCTGCGGATGATCGTCGGGATAACCCAGCGCCTTCAGCGCGATCAGCGCGTTGAGCATCGCGGGGAAAATCGCGGCGAGGCCGTCCGAACCTTCGAAGCGTTCGAGCATGAACTGCTCGCACTTCTTCAACGCGCGTTTGCGGAA
>DATDFH010000642.1:0-2470 GCA_036522715.1 Verrucomicrobiia bacterium | reverse complement strand
GGCCGCAAGGAGGACGCAAAGCGCGCGAGTGAGGTGCTTCATTCGACGTTCATTGTTCAATGTTGAATGTTCGATGTTCCTGCGCGCTCTTGGTCACACGAGGATTTCCTTGATCACATTCCCATGCACATCCGTCAGCCGGAAGTCGCGGCCGCCGAATCGGTAGGTGAGCTTCGTGTGATCAATCCCGAGCAGGTGCTGGATGGTCGCGTAGAGATCGTAAATCTCGCACTTGTTCTCCACCGCGTAGTAGCCGAGATCGTCCGTCGCGCCGAAGACGGTGCCGCCCTTGATGCCGCCGCCGGCGAGCCACAGGCTGAAGCCAAAGGGATTGTGATCACGTCCGTCGCTGCCCTGCGAGAAGGGCGTGCGGCCGAATTCGCCGCTGAAAAGAATTAGCGTCTCGTCGAAAAGTCCGCGGGCCTTGAGGTCGGTGATGAGTCCGGCGATGGGTTGATCCACCTGCCGCGCCATGATTCCGTGGCCTTTCTCCAACTGCCCGTGCTGGTCCCACGGGTTCGGCCCCTGCCCCGCGCCGATGTTTTGGCTCAAGCAGCTCAACTCGATAAACCGCACGCCGCGTTCGATGAGCCGCCGCGCGACCAGTGCCTGCTTCCCGTAAGCCACCGTCGTCTCCAGTTTCGAGTCGAGGCCGTAAAGTTTCTTCGTCGCTTCGCTCTCGCCGCTGAGATCGCACAACTCCGGCACGGCGGCCTGCATCCGATAAGCCGTCTCGTAATTCTTGATTGCCGCCTCGATCGCGCCCTCGCCCGCGCTGGCCGCAAAGCCCTCGTCCATCGCGCGGATGAAACCGAGCCGCTTGCGCTGCAAGCCGTCGCTCTCGCTGGGCTTCACGTTCGCGAGCGCCGGTTGCTCGTCCACGCGGAAGATGCTCGCTTGATGCTGTGCCGGCAGATAACCGCTGCTGAAAAGCCCGACTCCCCCATGCGGCGCGACGGCCCCGCCGCTTTGCAGCACGACGAATCCCGGCAGGTCTTGGTTCTCCGTTCCGAGGCCATAGCTCATCCACGCGCCCGCGCTCGGATGACCGCTGAACGGAAAGCCCGTGTGGAAGAAATAATTCCCCTGCGCGTGCTCGTTCACCTTGCTGGTCATCGACCGAATCACCGCCAGGTCGTCCGCAAGCTCCGCGATGTTCGGGAACAGGTCGGTCATCACCACGCCGCTTTGCCCGCGCGGTTTCGCCGTCCACGGGCTGACCATGATGTTGCCGTTGTTGTTGAACATCGTGGGCTTCACCGGCACGGGCATCGGCTGGCCGTGGCGTTTGGCGAGTTCAGGCTTCGGGTCGAACGAGTCCACGTGCGACACGCCGCCGCTCATGTAGCAGAAGATGACGTGCTTCACGCGTGGCGCGTAGTGCGGTTGGCCGAGCACAGACGCCGCGCCGTAAGCCTTGTCGCTCATCAACCCCGCCAGCGCCAGTGAACCGAACCCTGTCGAGACGCGCGCGAGCATCTCGCGGCGCGAAAGCAATCGCGTCGGCGTGCGGTGCGGGAACAGTGAGGGCGCGTTCACATTCATCGGACGTAAATGAACTCCTTCAGATTGAACAACGACTGCGCAAAGTCACGCCACACTTCTTCGCTCGCCGCCGATTTCCCCTCAGAAGCGTCGTGGTCGCGGATCAGGTCGGCGAGATAACCCCGCGCGTTCTCCAATTCCTTCGCCGACGGCGAGCGCGCGAACGCCGCCTCAAACATCCGCCGCACGCGCGCCTCAGTGGTCGCTTCGCCAGTCTGGTCGAGGAGCGACTTCGCCCAACGCGCGGCGCAGTGGATGACAAACGGATCGTTGAGCAGAGCGAGCGATTGCGCGGGAACGTTCGTCACGTCGCGCTTGCCGAGCGTGGTGAAGGGCTTGGGCGCATCAAAGACTTCGAGGAACGGACTCAGGCTGGTGCGTCGGATTGCGACGTAGATACTGCGCCGCTTCTGGTCGTTGATGGCCACGCTCTTCCCGAACATTGTCACGTCCAACTCGCCGGACACCGCGAGCAGCGAGTCGCGAATGGCCTCGGCTTCGAGCCGGCGGACTCGAAAATGCGAGAGCAATTCATTGCCGGGGTCCACTTCGCGCGCACGCGCCGACGGCTCGCTGCTCATCTGCCACGCGCGTGACGTGACGAGAAAGCGAATCATCTTCTTCGCGGACCAGCCGTCCTCGACGAACTTTGCCGCGAGGTAATCAAGCAATTCCGGGTGCGTGGGTTTCTCACCGAGCCGGCCGAAATTGTCCACCGTCGGCACCAGGCCGCAGCCGAAAAGCTGGTGCCAGATGCGGTTCACCATCACGCGCGCCGCCAACGGGTTGTTGGGTGAGGCGATGGCGTTGGCGAGTTCGAGCCGGCCGCTCGTTTGGAGCGCGGCTGTCCCAGCCGCAACACGTCCGCGATTCGCACGGTCACTCGAATTCGACGGATCATCGGAAGCGCGAGCGTGCTGCGGCT
>DATDFH010000641.1:0-4966 GCA_036522715.1 Verrucomicrobiia bacterium | reverse complement strand
GGTAGAAATCCCCGCCGTAACCGCTGCTGCCGCGGTAGTCGGGCGCGATGACGGCGTAACCTTGCTGAATCAGCTCGCGCACCACGTTCGCGTCCTCGTCGCTTGCCACGTTGCCGTGAATCTCGCCGTGCGCGAGGACGATGAGGGGAAGCCTCTTCGAGCGGCTCACGTCGCGCGGCAGAAATGTCAGCGCGGACACGATGACCTCGTTGCTGCCCGACGGCGGTGTGGGATTGTTCGTCGTGCGCGGCGGCGGGCCGGTGAAACGGACCTTGTCCACGAATGCGACGTCGCTCAGCCGTTGGAACCATATCAACTCGTTGAGCTGCCGCGCTAGGAGCGTCTGCGTGTGGCCGAGTGCTTCTCCCAGTCCGTCGAGCTGCTTGGCGACCTCGTTTGTTTCCGCGCCGCGCGTGCTGGCGGCGAACAGGAGCGCGAAGAGAAGGAGCAATCTCATGAACTCGCTAGCGGCGGCCCGTCCCAAACTTCGGCGCGAGCGCGGCGTAGCACTTCTTGGCCGCGGCCACGGGATCGTAGCCGGGCTTGTTGAAGACTTGCGCACTGACTTCGACGACCACCGGGCCGCTCCATCCGTGTTGATTGAGCAGCCCGGCGAGCTTTGCGTAGTCGGTGCGGCCTTCACCCGGCAAAAGGAATTGAACTTTCTTCGCGTCACCGGCGGTGTCCTTCACGTGGATGAAACGCGTCTCGGCGATGAGCGGCTTCATGGTTTCCTCCATGCCCATGCCCTGCACCTCGAAGTGGCTGAAATCGTAGCAGAGCTTTACGAACGGACTGGCAGTTTGCTTGTGCAGCCAGAGCAAACGCTCTGGGGAATTCACCGCGCTGTTGACGTGTGGCTTGAGGCAAAGGGTGAGTTTGCCCGAGGCGGCGGCCTTCGCCCAATCGCGCGCTCGCTCGGCCATCTTGTCCTTGAGCGCGTCCCACTGGTCGGGCTTGCCGCCGAGGACGGATTCGAGGATCGGCGGCTTCTCCGGCGCAAGGTCGTGCGCCAGTTGCGCCGCAGCGGCGATGCGTTCGAGGTTCTTCGCGTGCGCCGCATCGTCCGCCGCGAGGCTCATGTTGTCCATGACGCCGGAAACGGTGAGGCGATGTTTCGCGAGCAAGTCGCGAAGATTTTTCCGGTCTGCGACAGACAGGAGCTTCGGCTCAGTCGGATAGCCTGCGCCGAGCGAGAGTTCGACGTTCTCGTAGCCGATCTCCGCGCACGTCTTGAGCGCGTCAGCGAGTGGCAGCGACTTCATGCCGTAGAGGCTGAAGCCGAGGCTGACCTTTGTGCCGGCTGCGCGCGCGGGAAGCGAGGCAGCGAGGAGGGCGGCCGATTGAAGGAAAGTGCGACGGGTGAGCTTCATTTCATCCCCACGTAGGCCTTGAGCATCCGCATGAACTCGCGCATGAGCACCGAGTTGTCCATCCACACGCGGGCGCTGACGAGGTTGCCGTCGATGACGAATGGCTTGTTCACGTAGCGCGCACCGCCTTGCTCCACGTCCATCTTGCACTTGGCCACGGTCGTAAGTGTGCGTCCGCGGACCACATCGGCGGCGGTGAGGATTTCGATGCCGTGGCAGACCATCGCCACGGGTTTGTTCGCTTCGAAAAAGTGGCGCGTAATGCGGAGCAGATCCTTGTCGTAACGCAGATACTCGGGCGCGCGTCCGCCGGAGATGAACAGGCCGCAATACTCCTCCGGCTTCACGTTCTTGAACGCGACGGTCGCCTTGATGTGATACGCCTGGCTTTCGCGCGTGATGTCCCACTTCGGCTCGCCCGGCGCCGTCGGCGGAATCTCGTGCAGCACGCCGTGGTAAATGCGTGCCTCCGGCCCCGCGACGATGGCCTCGAAGCCATCCTCCGGCAGCCGGTAAATCGGATACAGCGTGTCCATCACCTCGGTGGCGTCCCCGATGGGGATGAGCACCTTGAGCGGGCGGGTTTTCTTTTTTGCCATGCGGCACTCTGACCAAACGCGGACGGCCAAGTCAACGGCAGGGAGATTTGGCCGTTGAAGTTTTCAATTCGCTCCTTAACGTCCGCGGCGTGTCACGGCTACCGTTTGAACTGCTCCTTGCGCTGCGCTACCTGCGGCCCAAGCGTACGTTCGTCTCCGTCATCACGCTTATCTCGATCATCGGCGTCACGCTCGGCGTGGCGGTGCTCATCATCGTCATCAGCGTGATGAGCGGCTTCGATCGGCAATTGCGCGACAAGATTCTGGGCTTCAATTCGCACCTCAAGGTCTTCCCCGCGCAAGGTATACTCACGAACTACCA
Source organism: Verrucomicrobiia bacterium (assembly GCA_036522715.1). Taxonomy (GTDB): domain Bacteria; phylum Verrucomicrobiota; class Verrucomicrobiia; order Limisphaerales; family JACQFS01; genus DATDFH01. The sequence goes on along the minus strand of DATDFH010000641.1, from coordinate 2,672 downwards.
GCCGGCCATCGCGCTCGTTTCATCCAACGCGCACGTGCGCGGCGTCGCGCCGTTGGTGATGGGCCAGGTGCTCGTTGAAACCCAGCCGCAATCGGGCAACGCGCTGACGGCCGCACCGTGGGTGCGTGGTGTGGATCCCAAACGCGAAGACAGCGTCAGCGTGCTGCCCAAAAGCGTCCGTGACGGCAGCTACGACTTGCGCGGCAACAGCCTGCTCGTCGGACGCGAATTCGCGCGCAATCTTGGAATCGAAGTCGGCGACCGCCTCGCCGTCTATTCGCCGCGCAACATCCAGAAGGTCCGCAAGACGAAGGGCAAGGTGGAGGCGGACGAAGTCGACTTCGACGAGTTCGTCGTGCGCGGCATCTTCGACGTGGGCTATTACGAGTACAACGCCAACATCGTCGCCACCTCGCTCGGTAACGCGCAGGACCTTTACGATCTCGGCGCCGGGGTTCACGCATTGATGGTGATGGTGGACGATCCGTTCCGCGCGAACGAAGTCCGCGCCGAACTGCGCGCCGCCCTCGGGCCGAACTTCGCCATCCGCACGTGGACGGAAGAAAACTCCGGCATCCTCGACGCGCTGCTCGTGGAGAAGAACGTGATGTTCTACATCCTGTTCTTCATCGTGATCGTGGCGGCGTTCGGCATCACCAGCGTGTTGATCACGTTCGTCGTGCAGAAGACCCGCGAGATCGGAGTGCTCAAGGCGCTCGGTGCCACGCGCGCGCAGGTGATGTGGCTTTTTCTTAGCCAGAGCGTCGTTGTCGGTGTGCTTGGCGTGATCGCCGGCTTCGGACTCGGCATGTTGGCGGTCCAGTATCGGAACGAGTTCCTCCATTTCATGAACCGCGTGACGGGCTTCGAGTTGTTTCCCGCGTCGATCTATTCCTTCACGGAACTGCCGGCCCTGCTCGTGCCTGGTGACATCGCGATCATCTGCGGCGGGTCGTTTGTGATCTCGCTGCTGGCCGGTTTGATCCCGGCGTGGAATGCGGGCCGGCTCGATCCGGTGGAGGCGTTGCGCCATGAGTGACGCGCGAACAGCTCAAGTGGCGAATGGCGGCGCGCTCCTCGAAGCGCGAGGCGTGTTCAAGGCCTACACGCTTGGCCGGCAGCGGCTCGAAGTGCTGCATGGCGTGGACTTCGCGGTGCGACGCGGCGAGTTCGTGGCGTTGCGCGGCGCATCGGGCGCGGGCAAGAGCACGCTGCTCCATCTGCTCGGCGGACTCGACCAACCGAATGCCGGCAGCCTCCACTTCGCCGGGCACGAACTTGGCAGGCTTTCCGCCAACGACCTCTCCCGGTTGCGCAACACGCGGATTGGTTTCGTCTTTCAGGCCTATCACCTCCTGCCCGAACTGGACGCGTTGGAGAATTGCTGCCTGCCCGCGCGCATGGCGCGGCTGGACGCTGGTGTGGCCGAGCAGCGCGGGCGCGCGTTGCTCGGCCGCGTTGGTCTCGGCGCGCGGCTCGATCACAAGCCCTACGAACTTTCCGGCGGCGAGCAGCAGCGTGTGGCCATCGCCCGCGCGTTGATCAACGAGCCTGAACTCATCCTCGCCGACGAGCCGACCGGCAACCTCGACTCACACACCGGCGACGAGATCATCAATCTGCTCTGCGAACTCCGCGCCGAACGCAACGCCACGCTTGTCATCGCGACGCATGACAACCGCGTGGCGGAACGCGCGCCGCGGGTTGAGGAGATGGTGGATGGGCGATTACTCGGTACTCCTTCCCCGTCCCTACCCAATTCCTGATTGCGCCCCCTCTCTGCCGTGCCTTACGCTGCGCCGCGCATGGCTCTGAAGATTTACATCGACGGCAAATATTACGCGGAACGTGACGCGAAGATTTCCGTCTTCGACCACGGTCTGCTTTACGGCGACGGCGTCTTCGAGGGCATCCGCGCTTACAACGGTCGCGTGTTCAAGCTCAAGGAGCACATCGACCGGCTTTACTACTCGGCGAAGGCGATCCTGCTGAACGTTCCGCTCTCGCACCGCGCAATGTGCGACGCGGTCGTCGAGACGTGCCGGAAAAACAAGATTCGCGACGGTTACATCCGGCTGGTGGTGACGCGCGGGGCGGGCGGTCTGGGGCTTGACCCGCGGCGTTGTCCCAAGGCGTCGGTCATCGTCATCGCCGACCGCATCCAGGTTTATCCGAAGGAACTTTACGAGCGCGGACTCGACATCGTGACTGTGCCGACGGTGCGCAACCTCCACAGCGCAGTGAACCCGGCGATCAAGTCACTCAATTACCTCAACAACATCCTCGCGAAGATCGAGGCCAACAACGCGGGCGTCGAGGAAGCCATCATGCTCAACGCGGAAGGTTTCGTCGCCGAGTGCACGGCCGACAACCTGTTCATCGTGAAGGCCGGCCAGTTGCAGACGCCGCCGTTGTCGGCAGGCGCGCTTTACGGCGTGACGCGCGGGACGGTCATGGAACTCGCGCGCGCCGCCGGAATCGCGGTTTCGGAGCCGAACCTCACGCGCTACGACCTGTTCAATGCCGACGAATGTTTCCTCACCGGCACCGGCGCGGAATTGATTCCCGTCGTTAAGATTGACGGGCGCGTGATCGGCAGCGGCCGGCCCGGTCCGATTTTCCGCGACCTGGTGGGGCGATACCACGCCTTGACGACGACGACCGGCGAGCCC